>JAXJQF010000082.1:0-3484 GCA_036311285.1 Ruminobacter sp.
AGAACTCCTAGTGAAGTAAGAAATTCTGCCTTAAAATATGTATAAGTTTTATTTGTTCAACTTATGGGGTGCACTCCATTTTGGTCCGTTTTACTAATTTAAGTGATGTTTATACTTATAATGTAAACTTATCTACATCGTTAAGCATTTGCATTGAAAGATCTTCAATTTCAGCTGTTGCATTTAATGTAGACTTAGATTTATCGCTCATCTTTTGAGATTGTTCTGTAATCTTTTGGATGTTCTTAGACATTTCAGAAGAAGTAGCTGTTTGTTCTTCTGTTGCTGTAGCGATTTGTGTAATTTGTGAGTTTACATTGTTAATCTTTTCAGCAATTACTTCTAAGGTTTCTTGTAGTTTTTCAGCATATTGTGCTACTTGATCCATTTGAACTACAGTTTCTGTGATAGATTCATTTGCTGAACGAACATCTGTTTGTACAGTTGTAATCATTTCACTGATTTCTTTAGTAGATTCGCCAGTACGAGAAGCTAGAGCACGTACTTCATCAGCTACCACTGCGAAACCTCTACCATGTTCACCAGCACGAGCCGCTTCGATAGCAGCGTTAAGTGCTAATAAGTTAGTTTGGTTAGCAATGTCTTGGATAGTTGATAAGATACCATCGATCTTTTGAGTTTGTTCACCAAGCTTTAAGATTAATTTAGCATCTTCTTGTGTCTTACGGCTTTGTTCTCTGATACTATCTACAGTGCTTCTTAATACGTTCATACCTTCGAAAGCAATATCTTTAGTTTCTTGAGAATTTGTTGCAGCATGGCTACAGTTTTGAGAAATTTCTTCTGATACTGATACCATTTGTTCTGCAGCAGCTCCAACGCTTAATACTTGTGTTAATACGTCGTCAGAAGCTTCGTTGATGCTTAAGTTAGCTTCTTTTAGGTTTGTTGTAGAGTTTGATAATGTTGAAGCGCTATTAGAGATTTCAGTTATTAACTCACGAAGATTTTGAACCATAAGTTTTACGTTGTTGTTTAGAGTCGCAAACTCATTACTTTCTTTTCTTTCTTTTAAGTCTACTCTTAAATCGCCATTTGCCACCATTGTTGATACGTCTTCAAGCTTTTTACTAGCTACACCAACAATACTAGAAATTTGATTTAAAACAAAAGCAAAGAATACAAATGCTACGATAGAAAGAATAATGTTTGGAGTAGAATTTGAATGGTCGATAATATCTTGTAAATCAAGCATTAATTGGTTGTCAATTTTCTTAATTATTTCAGCATGAGTTTTTGCAACCCCCACTCTTTTTGAAATTAACATTTCAAAATTTTTCTTGAATACAGCAGGGTTTGAAGCGTTAGGGATTAATTTGCTATCGATGTAGTTAATAAGATCAAGCATTTCATCGATATGCTTATCGATACCAAATGAATCTTTGTTTTCAACAAGAGCATTAATAGCTGTTTTTAGCTCTTCTTTGTTGCGTTCATAATCATTTAGGTGGATTTGGTTGCCGTTTGTATTGAATGCATTTAAACTTTCAAATGTTTTCTGTCTAGCATCAGTAACAACATCATATTTATCATAAATAGCAAATAATCTATTACGAACGTCGTATGTATCATTATTGATAGTAGTATATTTGATATGATTTAAAATACAAACAGTAGTCATAACTATTGCAACTACAATGAGCAACAATCTGAAACTGTTTTTTAGAGATAGTTTGTTTATGCCAAACATAATTTGCTCCTTTAAGTATAAAAATAAAAACAGTTGTAGCTAAAAATATATACCTTTTTATATTTTAGATAATGTAGATTTGCGGATAAAAAATTTTTAATTACATTTGTTATAACATCACATTTTTTTTAATAATTTAATAAAAAATGTGATTAAAGATGTATTTATAAAATTATTAAAAGCATTGATTATCAATGATTAGATAAAAATTTTTTCTATTTATTTTATCATCATAAAATATAGAAATCTGTCAAAAAAAAATAGTGAAGAAGAAACGACATATCTCTTAACTTAGGTTTAAGAGATATGTATTTTAATTTAATTAGATAAATTTATTGATTTGTTAATTTCTTTAATTATTGTTTAAATTTGATTTCTAAGTTGGTTTATTTTTGTTCAATCTTTTTTTAGTAGTTTCTTTGGTTTTTTTTCTTGAAGAAATATTGTTTTTTGTTGTTCCTATAGAGCATTTACGTTTTGTCGGCATCGACTCACTCGTTTTAACATCAAGTTGAATTTGATTGCTTTTATAATTTGCTAAGATTTCGTTAATATAGCTTTCAATATTTGCAATAAAATCATTTGAGTTAATTTCCCCTAACAATATATTTTCAAGTTGTTGTTCCCATAATGCTGTAGTTCCTGCATCCTTTATGCTGTTAGGTAGTGTTGGCATAATAGCTTTACTTTTAGGAGTTGCAAGAATGTAGTTTTTATTTCTACATAAATAGTCCTTGTTTATGGAGTTGTTTATTATTTCAGCTCTAGTAGCAGGTGTTCCAAGACCATCTGTTTCTTTTAATTTGTTCTTTAATATAGGATCATTTACATAACGACTTATTTTTTCCATTGCTCCAAGCAGAGTAGCTTTAGTAAAGTGTTGAGGAGGCTGAGTTTTCTTATTTTCGATATCATAACCATCTATACTTAAAATATCTCCGATATTGCTTTGAGGTATCTGAAATGTATTTGTTGGTGCTTGTATCGAAGTAGATTCTTCCTTGTAGTTATTTAGAGAACAATCTTCACCGTATAAAACTCTAAAACCTGGAAATACTAAGAATGTAGATGATGCAGTAAAAATTTCGTTTAATATTTTTATTTCAATTTGAGTTTTGTTGTATTTAGCAGATGGATAAAATTGGGTGATATATGCTCTTCTTATCAGTTCATATACATTTTTTTCTTCCACAGACATAGCTGTAATTGATACGTTGCTATTTGCCGTTGGTATGATAGCGTGGTGAGCGGTAACTTTGTTTGTGTTGAAGCATTTTGAATATAGCGACAAATCAGCTGCATTTATAGTTGGAGCTATACTTGGATCAATTTGAACTAATGCATTCATAACGTCATGACGTTCTACATACATTGTTTCAACTAAATATTGGCAATCTGTTCGAGGATAAGTTATGGCTTTATGTTTTTCATAAAGAGTTTGAGCTATTTCTAAGGTCTTTTTTGCGGAGTAACCATATCTCTTGTTGCAGAATTGTTGTAATGTATTTAGGTTAAATGGTAGGGGAGGATTTTGGTTTACAATCTTTGATATAAATTTTGAGACAATCCCATTGTTATTACCAAGTTTTGTAACTACATGATTGACTATATTTTTATCAATTATATATCCATCTTCGTCAAGAAGGTCTACGTTTGGTTGCCATTTTGCTTTGTAGGTTTGACCTTGATTATTTACGATTGCGTATAGTTCGTAATATGGTTTAGATACAAAATTTTCAATTTTGTTATCTCTTTCGACAACAAGGTTTATGG
>JAXJQF010000083.1:0-28349 GCA_036311285.1 Ruminobacter sp.
GCATCTACCCCAATACCTTGAGAGTAACATGCTGCAAAGATCATAATACCAGCTAAAATAGCCACAAATGTATCAATACCACATACGATCAAGCTTTCACTAACGATAGTTTTCTTCTTACCCATATAACTTGCGTATGCCATGATAATACCTACACCGCAACCAAGAGTAAAGAACACTTGACCTAGAGCAGCGTGTAGAATAGAACCAATCTTGCTTAATGATAAATCAGTTAGTTCTGGAACAAAGAACTTCTCTAAACCTTTTTCAGCATTCGGTAAAGATATAGCATAACCACATAACAACACCAGGAATAATAATAACAATATCATCATCGGTTTAGTTGTTCTTTCTATACCTTTTTTAATACCTAACCAAGAACATGCTGCACAGAAAAATACTGCAACATAAGTACATAACAACGCATCTGCTGGCTTATTAGTTACAAAGTCAGAAAACACTTCCTTTGAGGTCTTAGAAGGATCTAATAAGAAACCATCAAATAACCCAACAAAATAATAAATTACCCAACCAATAATTACAGGATAGTAACCACAGATTAAGATTGCACCTAATACAATAAAATACTTAAAGTAGTGCCATTTACTTCCCGCAGGTTGTAAGTCGTCCATAGCATGACCTAATGACTTATGAGCTCCTCTACCAATAGATAACTCTGTCATCAAAATAGGTAACCCTATAAATAACAAGCATAAAATGTACAAAACAATGAATAGAGCTCCACCATTACTTCCTGCAATATATGGAAAACGCCATACATTACCCAAACCAACAGCACTACTTGCAATTGCAAGTATTACTCCTAATCTCGATCTAAATTGTTCACGCTTTTTTAAATGCATTTGCAATACTCTTTTAATTATAAAAATTGATAAATATTAAACGATTAATCCTAAAACAAATACTATAAAGATAAACATAGGAATTGCATACTTAATGTATCCTATAGTAAATCTTGATAACTTAACACCTTCACCAGAGTTAACTGATCTTATAAATCTTCTCATTCCCCAACCGTATCTAGTAAAACAGAATAAAGAGAAGATGAAAGCACCGCCAACTAACAACACATTAGATGCGATAAAATCTTCAAAAGAAATAATATCCATCCCAAATGGTTTAACATCTGCTAAGAAGCTACTTGCAAAACAAGCAGGTAAAATTAACACACCAACTAATATTGTGTTGATTGTAATCGCTGTCTTTCTAGAAACATTAAAGCTATCAATCATAAATGAATTTGTTGACTCATACATACTTATAAAGGATGTAATAGCAGCTGCAAATAATAATAAAAAGAACACACTACCAAACAAATGTCCACCAGGCATTTCTTTAAATATTGTTAGCATTGATTCAAATACTAAAACAGGACCTGCTCCAACTGAAATTGAATAAGATGTACATATTGAAAAAATTATTACCCCTGCTAAAATCGCAGCTACTGTATCTAATGAAGCAATAATAATACTTTCATTAAATAATGACTGTCCTTTTTTCATATAACTTGCATAAGCTAATATGGTCCCAGCACCAACCCCCAAGGTGAAGAATACTTGACCTAATGCTGCATGAAACATATTTAAAAAAGATTTTAAAGTCATATCTTCAAAGTTTGGAACAAAGAATAACTCTAACCCCTTAGACGCTCCATCTAAAGTTAATGAATATCCACATAGAACAACTAAAAATATGAATAATAAGAACATCAATGGTTTAGTTACTGTTTCAATACCTTTTTTTATACCAAACCAAGAGCAGCAAGCACAAAACAAAATAGCAATTAAAGAAAAACAAACTGTTTTATAAGAATTTTCAACTACAAGATCTTGATACTGGTCGTGAGCACTAATCCCCTTATCTAATAAGCTTCCATCCACGACGCCGCATAAATAATATAAGATATTACCCGTAATTACAGGGTAATAAGCACAAATCAACACACCACCTGCAATAATTAGATACTTAAAATAGTGCCATTTTGTGCCCTTTGGTTCTAAAGTTTCAAACGCATAACCTACAGACTTTTTAGCAGCTCTACCTATAGACAACTCTGTCATTAAAATAGGTAACCCTATACAAAATAATATTATTACATAACATATAATAAATAGCGCACCACCATTTTCACCTGCTATATATGGGAATCTCCAAATGTTTCCTAACCCAACAGCGCTTCCGGCAATTGCTAAAATAACCCCTAAACGGCTACCAAATTGTTCTCTTTCTGTACTCATTAACTGTTTCTCATTCTTCTATACAAAATTTATATAATGTTTTGCTTTGTATTACATAGTTTTACTTCTTTTAATTCTTATTAGAAAAAAATTTTGCAGATTATACCAAAAATGAAACTTCAAACAATTGAGAAAAAACACAAAAACAATAATTTATTAAATTTTTACTTGCTAAATTCTATCTTTTCAATAGTTCTTTCTATAACATCTTTACGTTCTATAGTAGTAATTGGTGAATCTTTACCAGTAAGGTTTAATACGTCTTCATTTATGTTCCCCAAGTTACTCTTCTCCATTAAAGCCACCCATTCACTTAAATCAATACTTGATAAATCAACATTACCAAGGTCTTCAATCCTCAAACCTCTGCAGCTATTTTCAATTTGACCTGAAAGTCTTAGCTGTTCCATAATTATTCTTGCAAGAGCTGAGTTATAGCAACAATAATGTTTTTTATAGATTTGACATTTACCAAGAACAGAATGAGCACATTCTGTTCTTAAATAACTACAAGACTGAGTACTTATTTTCACTGAAGTTTCTTGCTCTGACGCATGACATGATGTAGCTATATTTACTCCTTCCTTTAAGGCTGTATAGACTGCATAATATCCCATCAACTTTTGCATAGAGTTCATAATACTTGGATTAACTTTTAAATAACTCATTCCCTCATCTGTTACTACCTCTTGATAAATTTTGTCCTTTGCCCACTCGCCAAACACAGCTGAAATGATAGTTGCAGCTTTTTCGTTTAATTTTCTAGTAATTTCATTAGTCACACTTTCAACCGACTTACTTGTTACATCCGCTAAAATAGAATCGAGTTCACTAGATATAAAACCTTGCCCGTTATTAAATAAATCTTTATCACGCCAAGTTCCAAAAGATTGTTCTTTGTTTTCTAATGAATTTAGAGCTGTGTTAAGTGCTGTTAATGAAGAAGCAAGTCTTAGATAATCATAGACATTAGTCTTATTTCCAGAGTTACAACATTTCATCTCATTACCTAATCCCTCACGGCAAGTACTGTCACTAGCCTTAAAGACTGTACAATTTGCTCCATATGTTGAATTGTCATTATTGCAACTCATATCAGTTTGCATATAATTTAAGATTTGAGAATATACTGCTGCTTTAGTTATATTAGCTTTATTATCAACTACCTCTGTTATGTTGCAATTTGTGCCTAAACATCCTTTTATACTATCGAAATTTTTTTGGTTATAAACATAATCTTCATTACTAGAACTACTTGAGTTTGAATTAGTTGCTATCTCATTTGAACACTCTACAACTTTTACAACATTGACGTTCGTATCATCAATACCTCCTTCTATATTGCCGTCACAAGCAAAGGTATACTCATATGAAGAACAAAGATCATTTTCATAATTAAATGTTTGAAGACTTATAGAGTTAGCATTGTCTGTACCATTTATGCATCTCTTGCTTTGTAACGAGCAATTTGAATTGTTGACAAGGTCCTTGCATCCATCAATACAAGTTTCATTTTCAAAACATGTTGTTGTACAAGTATAAAATGTTGATGATGCTAAAGAAACATCAGTTGATGAAAGAGAATGATTAGAATAAATTGATTCCTCATTATCTCTTAAAATTTCTATTACTTTACATTGCACATCGGATGAGTTTCTATTTAAAGCATCGTCACATGGGATGAATTGATAACATTTATAGTTCGTTACTTTTTGAGTAGAACTGTTACTTGCGGATGAAAGATTTTGTAAAAAAGCACTTTCTTTTTTACAAAACTTATACCTAGGTAAGACCTGGCTACATTTTGGGTAGACGGTTGCTTGACTAATGTTACTATAGACATTATTTCTTTCTTTATTTTCTCTAACAATATCTAAACTAACCTTTGCTTTATGACAATAATAGTCATAATCGTTTTTATCTATAAGATTATTGTAACTATAAATTTCATTACTAGTAGAATAAGAAGTATTTTTAACGTTAATTAAATTAGCTTGAACATAAGATTTTAGGTTTTCTGGAACATAACTTTGGTCCCTACACACTCTAGTATTTGCATTTGAATTTATATAATGACAACCATTTTTGACTTCATAATGTTTAAGACATTGATAATTAGTTTTAAATCTGGTGTTATTGGTTGTATTTATATTAGATTGTTTTAGATTTACTATACTAGACTGTTCCTTTAATTTTTTTAGGTTATCAAGACATGTTGTATTGGAAAACTCATCCTTAATAAATTCACCATCCTTAAAATAAACCTTTATTTTTACATTACTCTCTCCCTTTTCTCCAACAATTATCTTCTTTCTAAATACAAGGTTTTTACTTGTTGACATAGAACTACTTTGAGAGTTATCTAAAATAACAATGTTAGGAGATAATGTTACAGTCTTATCGTTATCACAATTACTTGATACAAATGGGGACGTAACTAAATCAGGATACTCAAATATCTTTTTAAATGGTTGGTTATCAAAGCTATATCTTAATTCCAGATAATCATCAATTAAGACATCTGTGATAACAATCTTCTCAATCGTTTTTATATCAAATTTCAAAGTGACTTCATCATAATAAACACTACAGTTTCCGCTGAGATAATTATCATTATCTCCTCCAAAATCTAGGCTATAACAATTTTCTTCATCGCATTGGTTAAATACTAATAAGTTATTATTCATATCATATGCTTTGATATCATTTAAACGGAAGATATGTTCTAACAAACATGAATAATTTGAACTCTCTACATTATCTATATCTATATTAATAGAAGAACCAGAGGGTTGAGTATCAAAACTACTTATACACTTTTCTAAAACAAAATTGTTGTAATCAAGTTCAGTAAACCTTTTACAATGCTTTGAATAGTTAGGTGTATTGTTGCTTGAAGTTGAATCAAATCCATCCCCACTTTCTCCATTATTACTATTGTTCTCTTGATCCAAGGCTGTAAAATTTGTAGCAGACGTATAAGTAGAATTTAATAAAACATCTGAAAAAGTTACAGATACATCTTTTTTATGTTGCTCAAAATCTAAGTCAGATAAAAGAGAGTGAGCATCATTAAAAGCTTTATCTGTATTATTTTCTATATCACCTAAATTCTTATAGTCAATTAATGTCACACTTGAATTACAAGGCCATGTGATTGATAGAAGTAGAATAAAAAATACTAATATATAGGTTATGTTAATAGTTGAAATTGAAAAAACGATGGCGCATAAGTTGTATTGATGATTAACTGTTGGTTTCATAAAGATATCTATCTGTAATTATTTTTAAAATTTTTGTTAAATAAATTTAATACATAAACAACAAAGATGTTGTATAAAGTAATTAGATTAGAAAATGACTATAAATATATAAGAAATGTCCAAAAATCGTTTAAAGTGTTTTACTAATTTTTGGACATTAAAGTAGGTATTTTATTTTACTTGATCTTGCTTTTTAGGAAGTTGGTATACAAGAGGATGTATCTTTGCGCAAGCTTCTACTATATCGCCTTTGCATGCAAGCTCATAATATTCCTTAAGATTTTTTTTCTTCATTTTCCTTTTATTCTTTTTATCTGAATAATATTCACCTAATGTAAAGCAGCTTTCATAATTTTTCAGGTCACACGCTTTCTCATATAAGAAAAGACTCTTGTCTATTTTATCTACTCCAAGTAGACCAGACTCATAGATCTGCCCTAATAAATCACAACCTTCCTTATAGTTTTTGTCACAACTTCTATCTAAATAAGCTTCAGAGTAAAGGAGGTATTCTTTTACTTCACTAATATTCTTATTTTTTTGTGCAACTAGTGCTTTACCTCTGTATATTTCGCCAGCCATATAGCAAGACTTATTAAATCCGTTATGGCATGATTTTTCAAAATAACCTAAAGCCTTATGTACGTCATCTTTATTCATTGCATTTAAATAATAATAGTTCCCTAACAGATTACATGAGAATGTATTATCTAAATCACATGCTAAAATATAGAACTCAAGGGCTTGCTTTTCATATTTTCCGTCGTTCGCATATATTATGGCCAATCTATTACAAGCTTCATCATACATAAGCTCACAACCTTTCGCTATGTTACTTAAAAATTCTTTTATATCTGTCCGTGACAAAAAACCTGCTAAATGATAGCAAGCTCTACCATCCCCTTTATCACATGCAGCTTTGCATGATAATTTTGCTTTTTCTGCATCTTTATTTTTAAAATGCTCTAAACATTCTAAAGATAAACTTAAATCAAAATTTAAAACTTGTGGTTTATTATCTGCTGCTTCTATCTCTATATTTTTGGCTCCTAAACAAAATATGCATAAAACAAACAATAACGCACTAAACTTTCTCATACTACTTCTCTTACCTTTTGACTTATTATTATCTTTATCAAATAAATTACTTATTCATCAGCAATTTACACATAATAAGTAAATATCAATTAACTTTTATATAGTAACACCTATTATCTTATCTCTACAAAGTTAGAAAATAAAGACACAATATTTTTCGATATAAAAATATCAACGAATAAGTATATCAATTTATGTACGTAAATATTGCTCATAAAAGTAAAATTTAAATATATATATGTTTGTATGTTAATTTTGTAACATCACATCACAGATTTTAATAATTTTTAAATCAATTACGTGAGAAAGTGTTAGTTTTTTTATATTACAGAAGAATCATACATTTGTAATATTGTAAAATTTATAAACTACAACATTTAATAATTAAACAATATGTAATGAACTTTTTATAAATTGAGATAAATTAAAAAGAACATTATTTTTAGATAAAATACGATAAACTGGTAAATATATGAATACTTGTGCTCAATTTTGTGGCATGTCATTAGTAGTTACACTTCTACTATTCTGTTTAAGTCATAAAAGACTAATGCTTCCAACAGAAAAGTCTTATCTGTTATATCTATTTGTCATTTTTTCATGTATCGCGTTAGATATTGCTAGAATACCTTTAATCACATATCATTCAACACTTTGGATTACCACTATAATAGGGAAGATGTACTTGATCTCTATAGGTGGTGTATTTTTATCACTACTAAACTACATAATCACAGATTTAAGAGGATATAACCAAAAATTTGGTTCAAGAATATTTCATAAATATTTATTTTTATTTTGTTTAACTTGTGTAAGTATACTGGTTTTACCAATTGAATTTGTTAGTTCAAATGAACATTTAAATAAATATGCTTTTTCTAAAGGCCCTGCTGTAATTGTTACATATTGTATTGGTTTTATTTCTTTACTTATAGGCTTTGATTGTGTCTATAAATTAAGAAAACAATTAAAAACTCGTCGTTCCATCTCAATTTCTATGGCTTTAACAACATTTTTAATAGCCACTATTATCCAATATTATATACCAGAGTTATTAGTTATCAGTTTTGCTCTTGCATTAGGAGCATTATTTATATTTATCTTATATGAAAACCCGGATAGTAAATTAGATAGAAGTTACGGTATTTACTCTAGTATGTATCTTAAAAAAATTATTACAAGATACTTTAAGTTAAAACAAAAGTTCTACACAATTGCTATATATTTTGATCACTATTCAGAAAGAGTGTCTAACCAAAAAATAAGACTAGAAATCATATACTACATAAAACAAAACCGAGGAGTGTATTGCTTTAATAGCAACAACGATGGTGTAGTCCTATTATTTAAAGACAAAGACTTATTTTTAACATGCTGTGACAAAATAAAAGAACGTTTTGAAGAACCATGGAGCGAAGAACAAAGGATTTTATCTCCTTGGATCATTTGTTTAAGAGACACTAGATATATTGAAAGTTATGAAAACTTTGAATATTTAATTAACGATACCATAAAGAACCTAGAAAAATCTCAAAAGTTTATTCATCTTACAGCAAATGAAATAAAAGCTATATTAAGAAAACAAGAAGTTGAGAAAAAGATTGTTAGCGCAATTGAGAAAGATTGGATTAAGGTCTTTTACCAACCTCTATACTCAACAAAGGAGAAGAAATTTACCTCTGCTGAAGCATTAGTACGTATTATCGATGATGAAGGAAATATTGTTCCTCCGTTTGAGTTTATTCCAATTGCAGAAGAAAACGGTTCAATCTTAAAAATTGGAGAAATTGTATTCTCTAAAGTATGCGCCCTTCTTAAAACAAATATCCTACAACAATATGGCCTTGAGTATATCGAAGTAAACCTTTCAATTGAGCAATGTTCTCATACTGAACTTGCTCAAACATTTATAACAATAATGGAAGAATATAGAATAGATCCTAAATCTATTAATCTTGAAATTACTGAAACAGCATCTTTAAAAGCTAAAAAGACACTGCTTCAAAATATGAATATACTTATGCAGTATGGAACAAGTTTCTCTTTAGATGACTTTGGTACAGGTAATTCAAATCTAAACTATATAATAGAAATGCCTGTTGAAATTGTTAAATTCGATAAAGATGTAACTCAAAACTCATTTGTTGACGCAAAATATAAGTTCGTGGTTCAAAGTGCAGTTAATATGATTAAGGACATGGGATTAAAAATTGTGTCTGAAGGTGTTGAGACCAAAGAACAATTTGAAAATATAGCTAAATTCGCAGACTATATACAAGGCTACTACTTCTCAAAACCAATACCTACAGAAGAATTTATTGAATTTATAAAGAAACACAACACAAATAACGTTGAAAGTGATAATCATACTACAAATTAGTATGACAACTAACCAAAAATAAAAAACAAAAAAGTAAATTAGACAAAAACAAAAAAGTTCTCTTAGCTCCTTTAAGCAAAAGAAACAACTCTTAAGATAAATATAGAATCATAGAGTAAAACTAAAATTAGAAAAACTAAAATTAAAGTGTGTAGCCTTGAACGTAAGGCCCATGATGACTGTAAAACTTTAAATTAGAGTAAACTAAAATTAAAGAGCTGATATTTGTTTAATTACACTATTGTTTTGGATAATAGACAAAAAAATATCAGTGCTTATATCAGCTGTTGATACCCCTATCATTACTTTGTTTAGAGATAGATTATTCCAGATTGCAAAGTTTTGAGAAAACTCTCCTATTTGACAAGAAAAGAAATGCACGTCATTCGATATAATAAAACTTTCATCTTCACAATCATACTTATCCATAAAAGAAGAAACTACCTCTAAAGTATCTTCTGAATTGAAATTAGTGCCTACTTCTACACTTCTTACGGCAACTAAATATTTTGTATAATTATATTTAACATCTACTATCATTTGATTTATACCTATATCTTTAAAACGCAATTGTACTTTGCTACGTGCGCTTTCTATAGCATGCACACTACTGCAAAAACATGTCATAAAAAAGAGCAAAGTGAAAAATCTAATCATAATAAGAATACTCTATAACTACATAAAGACATGACATCACAATAAAATACAACATCATTATTTTATTATTGTACAAAAAGCATTGGTTACAGAATAAACACTATGTCTATATTTTAAAAATATGTTTAAGAAATTATAAAAATTGGAACATTTATCTACGTTTAAAGAACATATTAAAGTTCTTCAAAATTTATTTAAGTAGTTTTGCAATTCTTCTTGGACAAAAATTCTTTTCTTTCCAAAGTCTATACATATTGACTTTACCTTTGTATATAAGTTGAATAAAAATAACGTCCGATAGTTTTATTCAACTTTCGGAGACACTTCAAACTTTAGAAGTCACTCCAAACTTTTGGAACCTATATACAAAATGTAACTTTTTTCAAAAAAAATTCTTTGCAAATAAATCTAGAGAATTAGTTGTAATTATAATTAGTAAAGTTCAACCCCTTGCATTTGAAGTTATCAACTATTATTTTTCTGAAAATATCATTTCATCACTAGAACATCAATTATTTTCACTTTTTAATCAAAACAAGCCTCCGTTCTCATTTATCAAGAAATTTTTTAACATTTTGTAATGATTATTAACATTCTATATATAAAATATAAATAGTGGGATAAGATTATGGAGGAAGTGGTCATAACATCAACAATATATTTTAGTTGCGTCATCGACTGCTTTTTAGCAATATGAATATAACAGCACAATGTTGTGCCCTAGTAATTATTGTTACATTATTTATCTTTAATAATATAAACAAAAGAAAATTACTAAGCACAGATAAAGCATTTAATC
Organism: Ruminobacter sp.; assembly: GCA_036311285.1. Lineage (GTDB taxonomy): Bacteria > Pseudomonadota > Gammaproteobacteria > Enterobacterales > Succinivibrionaceae > JAXJQF01. The sequence goes on from JAXJQF010000083.1 coordinate 10,456, forward strand.
TAGTACTAGCAATTTGTTTCTTGAATTTATGTTTCGACATAGGTTCAATAGTTTGTATCAAATATAAAGATGTACTCCCTATTCTATTAGTTAACTTTGTATGTAAAACATACCTGTTCTGCATAATATCAACTGTTTTAGTTGCAATATATTACTTATTTACCAATATCTACCTTAAATTCAAAAAAATTAAAAACTACATTATTTTGAGCACCTCCATTGCTGTTCTCTATGCGTTTTCATTGATATTCTTACCAATAGAATACATTTACGAGGACGGTGGCAAAATTGTATATAGCCAAGGTCTAGCTAATGATTTAACCTATGTCTTAGGTTTTATAATTATAAGCTTCTTTATAGTTATTCTTCATATAAAAAGAAATGTACTAAGCTATCATAAATACACCATTATTAGATTATGGATACTATTTTGGTTTATTGCCCCTATAATCCAATTCTTCTATAAAGAATTATTAATTGTAGGTATTTACTTAACTCTAGGTACTATGCTTATATACCTAGAACTTGAAAACCCTGATAGTAAGAAAAACCTAAAAACAAATCTTTACTCTTTAGGTTTTTTAAAACAATTCATTGAATACAATCTAAAAAACAATATCCCTTTTTATGCAAACATTATCTATTTAGGTAACTCTAATATTCATAGACAAGAATCGGCTTTACTTGAAATTCAAAGCTTTTTAGTAAAGCTTAACAATGTAATTGTAAACAAATACAAAAATAATTTTATTATCATTACCGATAATCAAGAAAATTTTGATATCACTACTCGTAGCATTGAAGAAAGATTTGAACAAGGTTGGGGTAGATATAACTCCTTAGTCAACTTAAACCATGCCATAGTAAGTGAATCATCAATCTTTAATAGCAGTGAACACTTCTTCTTTATTATCAAGTCATGTGAAGAATACTTTAACAGCCAAAATACAGGTGAAATCTTAACAATAGGACAAGATATCGTTAATAATTATAAGAAGAAACTTGATATTGAAGATATTCTAAATAAAGCTCTTGAGAAAGATTGGATCAAAGTATATTACCAACCTATCTACTCAACAAAGGAAGGAAAATTCACCTCTGCAGAAGCTCTAGTTAGAATTATTGATGATAACAACGTCATGTATCCACCTTTTGAGTTTATAACTATTGCTGAACAAAACGGCTTAATAATAAAGCTTGGAGAAATTATTTTTACCAAAGTATGTAAATTCTTAAGCGAGTCAAAGCTAAAAAACCTAGGAATTGAATATGTTGAAGTAAACCTTTCAACTGTTCAATGTGGTTGTGAATCGTTAGCAGACGATTTCATAGCTATAATGGAAAAATATGGCGTTTCCCCTTCTCAAATCAACTTAGAAATAACAGAATCAGCATCCATTACAACCAAGAAAATTTTATTAAACAACATGAAGAAACTAATGGATTATGGCGTAACATTCTCTCTAGATGACTTTGGTACAGGTCACTCAAATCTTAACTATATAGCTGAAATGCCTGTAGACATTGTTAAGTTTGATAGAGGTATGACTCAATCATACTTCAATAGTAAAAAGGCTCAGTACGTAATGAATGCTGCAATCTCAATGATAAACGGCATGAAACTTAAAATTGTAAGTGAAGGTATAGAAAACAAAGAACAATTTGAAATAATCAAAGACTTAGTTGATTATATTCAAGGTTTCTTCTTCTCAAAACCTCTACCACAAGAAAACTTTGTAGAGTTTGTTAAAGAAAAAAACTGTAACGAAGAAGATGCTACAAACACAATAATTAAACATTTTTGAGATGCTCTTTTTTTTACTAAATGATATTGACATTTACATTTATTTTTTGAAGTTATATCGTTGAGCATACAGAGTATGCGAAAAAGTGAAAAAGTAAAGTGTACGTCACTTTACCTATCTTGCACATAAATTTGAATGACATTAATTTGCACAAAAATGCCGTCTTGTTACACTTTTATGCCGTTTTGATACACTATAGTTACACTTTTGTGCAAGAATGTAACTAGACGGTACAAAAGTGTATCAAAAGTGTAAGAGTTCGGCACAAAAATGCACAAAAGTACATAATCTTGCACAATATTGCTAGATGTTTACGGACAAAACAAAGTAAATATAGAACTTTAGATTTATTATTAAATTAAGTTGTTATGTGTTAAGGATATGAAAGAATGAAAAAGTTTTTTATGAAGTTTTTATACTTTTGTGGTTTTTTAGTTTTTGGTTTTTTTACTTTTTGCGTATGTGCAGGAATATTTGACAAACAAAATTTTGCTATAGTAAATTTGGTTATTTTATTTCTCTCTGGTGGTGTGACACTTCTATTCTTTAGGCTTTTGGTATATAAAGAAGAAGAACCTGAAGAAACCCCTAAAACAGAAACTAATATTGATAATCCAAAAGAAAGTGAAACATTATCAAAAAACTATGATAAATTTTTAAATAAGTATAATAAATATTATAAAAACATTAATACTTATTCATCTATTTATAATCAAATAAGATGTTATACTGAAAATAATATGTTCATGTTTTCTCATAATGGTAGATTAGATGCTTATACAGAATATTTAAAAAAAGAATACGAATCGAATTACCGTATGAAAAATAAAATAAAGGGTTATGAAACTTTAATATTAGGGTATTATTCTTTATTAAATACTTATAATAAGTTATTAGATGGTTATAGTGAATTAGAACGATATCCTACTATAAAACTTAATAAAACAAACTATGAAAATTTAAAGAACGCTATTGTTGAATTGTTTAAAAGTCATAAAAAATTTTTAAAAAACTATTATGATTTATTAATTACCTATAAAAAATTAAAAGGTTATAAAGTTATTTTAGAAGACTATAAAACGATAAAGACTCCAAAAAGACCTGGATATTATTCGCTTGATGGCTATAGTGAAAATTATCTAAGTGAAGATTTTCTAAAAAGTATGTATTTCTATTTATTAGATAGCTATGATAAATTTAATGATTATCATAGTTATTCATGGTATGGGCGTGGAATATGGGCTGATTATAAATAATCAAATAAATCAAAGGCTCCTTAAATGGAGCCTTATTTTTTTTACCTTTAAAAATACTTATAATTTTTGAACATTGTTAGAATAATTTTGACATTATCGTGATATAATAATAGGTATAAAGTATTATAAATAAAGAAGTTGGAGACAATAAAACAAATAAAACATTATGAAGTTATACAAGCGTTGTTAAGTGAACCAACTATTAAAGACGCTTGTAAAAAGCTAGGAGTTAGCCGTGCGACCTTGTTTAATTACACCAAGAAACAAGAAGTAAAAAACTTGTTGCGTAAGGTTACATCAGATGCATATAACTCATTAAGTAATGAATTAGCTATTTTACATGGTAAACATTTAGAGCGTATTCATAACATGGCTTTAAGTGATGCTACACCATTAAGACTTAAATTTGATTGTAGTAAGTTCATATGTAGTCATGCGTTAGAAGTAAGTAAATACACTGATATTGAGCAACGTATTACTGAATTGGAGAAAGTTGCCCATGCCTAAGTTAATCAATAAGCGAGTGCTTGCAGTATTGAACAACGATTAAAGCCACAGTCTAAGCTACCCCCGATAATTTTATATCTGTATGATGATTTTGGTAGATGTTTTATAAAAAATCATGGACTTGTACTGACTAGATACTCTTTTAAGAATTTTAAAACAATGAGAAATTATTTAGAAAATGTCTATAACAGAACTGATATACACTATATCAGGCATGATGAAGAATTTGAGCCAGAAGAATAACAAAGGAGTTTTAAAACATGAATAAATTTAATTCAGAATTTTTAGATAGTAATGCAACTAAGTTCTATCAAGTTGTTAGCGATTGGAATGACAAGCAAAAGCAACGCTTAAATACACGTGATTATCAGTATTACCAAACAGAAGTACATAAGGTAGTGCTAGAAGATTTAGAACAAGATTTTAATAGCTTTATTGAAAAGTTAAAAAAAGACTTTAAAACAAGATACTTGCCAAAAGGTAAAAAGCAAATTGAACAAGGCATGATTGATGTTTTAATTTCTAAGTTAAATCTTGCTAAATTAACTAATGGAGATGTTAAGCAAATATTACAAGCTTTTGTAGATACTTACAAAGATACATATTACTTACATGAAGTTAAAAATATTGTAGGAGATGAATACAAGCCACTATTTTTTGATGATGATATTGCAAAAATAGAGCGTGTAAACGAACTAGCAAAAGCATTTGATACGCAAAACATTTTTACTTTTGTAAAGGTTAATGAGTTCTTTATGTTAGAGATTGAAGAACAACCAACAAATAATTATGACTTATTAAATGTGTTGGTACGAATAGCTAATGATGAAATCTTTAAGTAACTATTCCTTAGTGTAAGTCTTTATCCCACTGTAACTAGTGGGATTTTTTTTATTCTTTGTCTTTATTTTTATCATTTGTTGTAAAACAGTACTTAATTGCGAATATCAAGGGGAACAAACCTAATATAGTTATAATAACACCCGACAAACCTAAATATCTTAAAAAACTTGTTAAAAAACCTGTTAGAACAAGACCAATAAAAAATACAATAATTTTTAATAGAATATTCATTTTTAATTATCCTTAAATAGTTCGTAAAACATTACACCTTTTTGTCTTTTAATAGCTCAATAACTTTTAATTCATCAGCTTTTAACTCTTCACAGTAAATGACTTTACCATTCTTAATTAATTTTTTAACACCTTTTATTTCTGTAACTGTAATAATTTCATCATTTTCAGGATTATCAGTTTTTAGGTTTTCTGTTTTAGGGTTTTCTTCAGGTTCTTCTTCTTTATATACCAAAAGCCAATAGCATAGAAGTGTAAAAGCACTAAAGAAAAATAAAAAAAACCAATTTATTAAATTATAATCATGTTTGTCAAATATTAATAAACCAAAGACAAAAGTAAAAAATCCCATAACTAAAAAACAACAAAAGTATAAAAACTTCATGAAAAACTTTTTCATTCTTTCATATCCTTAACACATAACAACTATATTTAGTTTAAATCACAAATCGCTCTATAACCTTGAAATAAATCTAATATTTTATTTAAAATAAAAAAAGGCGATACAAAAATATCACCTGAATAAATACATTTTAGAAGTAAGCGTATTGCTTACTTCTTTTTACATACATCTTTACATAGTTACAGTACGTTTGTTTACATATCTCTAAATCTATACATACTTGAGCGACAGAGACACCATTTTGAACACGCTCATATTGAGCAAAAAAAGTCTTAGCAGTCATACATTTAACACGTCCTTTGTATTTGCCTTTAACCCTTGCTAAAGCTATACCTTGTTTTTGTCGTTCTCTTATTTTTTCTCTTTCATTTTCAGAAACAAAAGCCAACACATTAAGGATTAGTTCATTCATGAACTTACTGATTAGACTATCATTATTTGCACTTAAACAAGGCATATCAAGTACTATAAGGTTACAATGCTTAACGTTGGTAATCTCATTGTAAATGTGCTTGATGTCGTTATAGTTACAGCTTAAACGGTCTAATGAACTAATTACTACAGTATCACCAGTAGTTCCAGTATTAAGCAATTTTTTTAGTTATTCTCTATCTTGAATATTTTTGCCTGAAACTTTTTCTTTGAAAATCATGTTACAGTTTTCTTTTTTTTAACTGCTCTAATTGTCTTTGTAAGTTTTGGTCAGTTGAACTAACTCTAGCATATCCGTATATCATATTATTTCACCACTTTTCTATTTAGACTATTTTTAGACTGTTTTTTATAGCTTTATGATAGGTCTAAAAAGGGTAAAACAATTTATATAATCTTTAATTACTTTCTCTAACTCATTTAAGTCCTTAAATGTATTTTCTTTTCCATAAAACATTTCAACATCATAAGCAACTATCTCACTCATTGAAACACATATCAATGATTAGAGAAAGGAAAAACTCCCCTTCCGAGATAGCAAATTCGGTAATATCCATTGTAAAGTAAGTCTAGGTATTGAAGGATTAAACTCTCTATTAAGTCTGTTTAGAGCTACCTTTCCAATAGGACTTTTGTAAGAGTTATATTTCTTATATGCTTTTGGATGCCACCTGAAACTGCAGGTGATACATCAGCTTATGCCAGTCTTGTGATTCAGATGTATACCATGATTACGTAAAGCGTACATTACACGTCTATATCCATAACGTTCCTTACTATCTAAATGAATTTTCTTGATCATAGCAATTTGAACACTATAGACTGCCAATACATTTAGAAGGAACTTTTCGTAGTTGGTACAAATGAACCTCTACTCATCTACGCCTCATCTAAAAGTATTTTTAAAGGATATTTTGGCCTTAGTTCAAGTATTATCTGAGCCTTTAATTGTTGTTTTTATATTTATTAGCAAGAGTTACTACATGCCTTCAAGAAATTTACCACTTTTTCGCAGTGAGATTAGAGCCTAACTTCTTATAATCTTTAGCAATATTCACTTTATCTTCATAAATTAACTTCATATTAAACACTCGTTATCAATCCAGAGTATTCAATAACGGGGCATACTATTTCTACAGACAACATTATACAGTAATACTGAATTACAAAAGACAAAACAATTTGACTTAAGTACTAGCTAATGAGTTAATTGATGATTTTAAGATTTATATGTTTGAAATTTAAGTGAGACTTAAAATGAATGGCGGACAGACTGAGATTCGAACTCAGGAACGCTCTCGCGTCGCCGGTTTTCAAGACCGGTGCATTCAACCGCTCTGCCATCTGTCCGCTAATTGATGTTGACCATTATATAGAAGTTTTTAATTAGTGCAACAATAATTTTAATTTTTTTTATCATTCGCTTGTTATTTAACCATTTACAACACTAAGTGGTTAAAAATTGAACTATAAATACGATTTTTTTACAATTTCTGTCCTCTAAAATCCTTTATTCTCAATAAAACTACTAAACATTTTCGAAAACTGCCAAGTTGACGGTATGCTTTTAAAAAGTCACTCCATGAATTTACTGCATAGTTCTTTATCATCAAAAATTTCAATTCCTTCAAACCATTTTTCAGCCAAGAGACATCTCCGGACTTATCAAATTCAAAAGCCAGAAAATCATAGAAGGAGGACATAGTAAGTGTTTTACCAAAACGTCTTGGCCTGGTAATGAGCATGACATTTGAAGTATTTTCTTCAAAAATTGTTTTTATAAATTTGGTTTTGTCAACATAATAACTATTGCTCTCAATTAATTCGTGGAGCAATTCATTCCCAATACCTATAGACTTCTACATCCTATTCTCCATGATTTTGAAAAAATTAACAAATCGTTCTCTAACAGAATATCCAATATCACTCTCTCTGCAGCACCTTCACATATACATGCTTTAAATTTTGACAGTTTTATCAATTTTTTCATTTTCATTACTCCTTAATTAGAATAATGGAAGATTCAAATTTTCTCTTCAACTCAATATATGAATCATATGAAGAAGCAGTACCTGTTAGTATTCCGCTTTGATAAACATCACTCTTTTTTAAATCGTTTCTTTTCAAAAGATCACGTAAATTTTCAACAGTTATACCACCATGATTTTTAGTTATAAATATATTATCATTTCTGTCATTTTCATCCAAAAGTTCAGGATAATGTGTTGAGTATACTAAAGTTCCTCCTTTTTTATTTAATTTATAATTTTTAAAAAATCTAATGATTGTACAAACAATCTCTTTATTAAAATGATTTTCGAGCTCATCAACCAGGATGTAACCGCCTTTTTGAAGAATATCCAAAACCAAAGTAAATATAAATATTCCTTTAATAGTGCCCGACGATAGATATTTATTCAACTCTATAGGATTAAATAGTAGTATTTCTTTGCCATCCTTAAACTTTAAACGAATAGAATGTCGTTCATCCTTTTCAAAAATTAAATACTCAATTGAAGGATCGAGATATGAAATTATTTCAAGCGGAATTTTTCCTTTAAATGGCAATACATTAATATTAGTAAAATCCAAGAAGCTTATAACTTCAGGAGTATCGTCAACTTCTTTGTTTTTGGCTATAATGATACTTATATCTTCGGCCAAAAATTTTTCTTGATTATTTCTTTCAATCAACAGATCTTCATCACCAAAATCTAGCAGATGAGTACGAGCTGTAATTTTAGTCGCCTTTTTTGCCCATAATTTTTCTGATACGATCCTATAAATTGAACCTTCGCTGCCAATTTTCTTAAATGCTATTTTTGTCTCTAATTTACAAATCTCTGCTGTAATTTCTGAATAATAAAATATATTAAACATGACATTATCAGAATGTCCCAATATATCTTTTTCTCGTATATCATTTATTGGCCTATTTAAAAGCAGCTGCAAACCAAAAAGAATTACCTTTAACGCAGATGTTTTTCCAGACGCATTAATTCCAGCAAAAACATTTGTTGTATTAAGAAAAACCGTTGAAAAAAGAGGATATAGATAATCTCTCTGCTCTTCAGATACTCTCTGTTGTGCAAAAAAGCATATATCAATTTTTTCTTTAAAAAGAGGCAAGCCGTCAACTACTATTTTTAAAAGTTTCATTAGTTTTTCCTTTTTTATTGTTAAAAACAAAAAAGCCGTACTTAGTGCTGACACATTACAAAGAATAAATACTATTATTAAATACAACTATCAACGTCAAATACGTTTATAGCCTCATTTTTTCTTCAGTAGAATTTAGTTAAGAATAAACTTTATTGGCAGTACATTTATATCTAAAATCGAAATTATTTGTATGAATGTATATTAAAGAACAGTCGTACAATAAGTTTGTTGTCCTTGTATTATTTAATTAAATCTTCAATAGTTTTAACAAAATTTTGGGTATCTAAAAAGTAGTTAGGGTAGGCTTTTTTTAACTCTTTCAAGTTTTTAGATCTCACTAAAACCACGGAAGTAACCGAATCGTTTCTTGTTTTCTTTTCCAACGTATTGTAATGAATTGTAGCCTGTTCTTCATCATCGAATGGTATAACCTTTATAGAAAAATCTTTTTGGTTATCTGCTGATAAAACTAATACAAAGAAAACAGCACTAGAACTTGTTAGACTAGATGATGGTTTTAATTTTGATAAACCTTTTAATTTAGTCAATATCTGTTGTTTCTGATTTATTTGCTTTAACTCCTTTATTAAATCATCTTTTGTGTAATTCTCATATTCCTTAAGAACACTACAACCTTCTTTCAAAGAAAATAAAGCGCTAGCAATTTTAAAAAATTTTCTGTTTTCTTCTTCTCCATCACCGGATTTATAAGAAACCTTGTCAATAACACCTAATGTCTCTACAGACGTCGCCCATGCGTGCTGTAGCCTGGTTCTTATCTGTATTTCAATTCTCATATTATTGATGTCTTCATTCTGATCATTCTGGTATTTAAACACCTGATGAAGACTTCTATATCCGTCCGGCTTTGGGATATCTATGTAATCTTTTGGAGGCACGACAACTTCATGCTTAGATTTTTTTTTCAAAGCATCATGAACTCTTTGAACATCTGAAATTTTAGGGACGATAATTCTGATGCCGCCAACATCCTGCATCTTAGAAATTGCCATATTAGGAAAACGAACGATTTTTCCGATGATGGATGTCATTCTCTTTAAACGCTGACCTACAATGCAGTCTATATCTAATTTCTTCAGACGTCTGTCTACGATAGCTCGGATATTACGAAGTGGCATCATATGATTATATCTCCACTGATTTAACAATTCAATGGCCTGCTCTTTTTCATCATCAGTTCCGTTTCGAATGATTTCACCGGCTTTATTAATCTGTTTATTGCTAATTTTCATACATATAACCAAATAAAGTAGTCAGAAGTCATAAATACCACAATAATAATTATATCATCAATTGATATTGATGTCGAATATTCGAAATGTAGATAAGTATAATTCGACAATAATAGAGAAATATGCCACATAATCAAATTAATATATTGAATAATACATCTGTTAATTTGAACATAAGTTTGTTATTACTAACTATTCTATTTACTCGTAATAAAATAATGATTACCTTCTTTATTGAAGATTTAGTTAATATAGAACTTACATAATCAAAATCTTGTCAGAACGAATTTAAAATTTCGCACTATATTCAAAAACAAAACCCAGCAAATTTTATAGCTGGGTTTTATCTAATAACTACTTTTAAATTTTTTACTTGTTCAACTTACTTTCAACAAACTCAATTGATTTTTCAACAACTTCTTCAATTGATAAATGAGTGGAATCAAGTTCTAAAGCATCAGGAGCAGCCTTTAATGGCGCTACAGCTCTATTTCGATCTCGGTTGTCTCTTTCTTTGATTTCGTTAAGAATCTTGTCGTAGTCAGCTTCTACACCTTTAGCAACTAACTGCTTATATCTTCTATTTGCACGCTCTTCTGCACTTGCATCTAAAAATATCTTTGCATCAGCTTCAGGGAATACTACTGTCCCCATATCCCTACCGTCAGCTACTAAGCCTGGAAGTTTTGCAAAAGCTCTTTGTCTTTGAAGTAAAGCTTCTCTTACCTTAGGAAGAACTGCAATTTTTGAAGCATTATTACCCGCTTCTTCATTTCTTATACCAGATGAAACGTCTTCACCGTCTAACATAACAGCTACAATATTATTCTTTTCAACATAACTTAAATTTAATGTTAAAGCATGCTCTGCTAACTTATCTTCATCTGTTAAGTCTATACCATTCTTTAGAGCTGAGAATGCTAACACTCTATAAATTGCACCTGAATCTAATATCTCAAAACCATACTTCTTACTTAATCTTAAACAAAGTTCACCCTTTCCTGCTCCACCAGGGCCATCAACAGCAATAACAATAGGTCTTTTCATTTTAATATCCATTATATATTTAAAATACATTAAAGATTTTTACTTAATCTAATCATTTAAGCTTAATCTTCCAAAATAAGAACTAAATTATATCATACTAAAATAAAGTCATTCATGCTCTATATAAGTAATATTTTCACGAATGCTTTACATATTAGCAATTATGATATAATGCGAAAAAATTTAGTGCAATTGTTTTAAATCATAAAAATATTAGGTGAGACCATGGAAAGTAAAATAATACTTCACGAAAGCAGAGATAAATCTTTAAAGAGAAAACATCCTTGGATTTTTTCAAAAGCGATAAAGGAAGTTGTTAACGAACCTAGTAATGGTGCCGACATAAACATATATGATTGTAACAACAACTTTTTAGCAGTTGCAGCATATTCTCCTAACTCTCAAATTAGAGCAAGAGTTTGGAGTTTCAATAAAGACGAGAAAATTGATAAAGATTTTTTTAAAGCAAAAATTCTAAAAGCTTATGAAGCTCGTAAGCTTATGCTTGAAGTAACAGCAATGTCCGCTTGTAGAATCATTGCTGCTGAATCCGATAGTATTCCAGGCTTAATTGTTGACATGTACAACAACTACCTAGTACTTGAAGTATTAAGTGCTGGAACAGAGTTTCACTTAAAAGAAATAGTTGCAGCCTTAAGAGAAGTGTTCCCTGAACACAATATCTACGAACGCTCTGACGTTGAAGTTAGAAAAAAGGAAGGTTTAGAACTTCGTAAAGGAGTAATCTTTGGAGAAAATCCTCCAACAGAAATAGAAATAACAGAAAATGAGAATATGAAACTTCTTGTTGATATAGAAAACGGACATAAAACTGGATATTACCTAGACCAAAGAGACAATCGTGCAGCCCTAGCAAAATATTGTAAAGGCAAATCAGTTTTAAACTGTTTCTCATACACTGGAGGCTTCTCATTATACGCTCTTAAAGGACGAGCACTAAAAGTTGCTAATGTAGACGTTTCTCAAAGAGCGCTAGATACAGCCAAAAGAAACATTGTTCTTAACCACTTAGATCCAGGTAGAGTTAAATTTATAAAAGAAGATGTTTTTAAATTCTTAAGAAACGAAAAAGCAAAAAACAATAAGTATGATGTTATTGTTTTAGATCCACCTAAATTTGCTGAAAGCAGAGGGCAATTAGATAAAGCGTGTCGTGGTTACAAAGACATCAACATGCTAGCAGCTTCTATCATAAACCCTGGTGGATACCTAATGACTTATTCATGTTCTGGTCACATGACTCCTGATTTATTCCAAAAAGTAGTTGCAGATGCAATATTAGATGCAAATAGAGAAGGACAGATTGTTGAGTATCTACAACAAGCAAGTGACCACCCTATTTCTACTGCATATCCCGAAGGATTATATTTAAAAGGATTAGTAGTTAGAATTTACTAATAAGTTAGAATCCTAAAAACATAAAAATAATTTATCAATAATTATACAGAGGTCTATTTTTCAGTATTAAATACATAAAAACTAGACCACTTCTATTTTTTTTATGTTTTATATAATCTAATATTATAAAAGTAGTACTAGTAATTTAGAATTACTCCTACAAATTTAAAACAAACACTACAATTTAATATAATAATACAAGTAAAAATTAAAAGAGATAAATGATGTTAGAAGTACTGAGTTTAACTGTTACCCCATTTGCTGCGAACTGTAGAATTTTTTATAACAAGGACAGCAAAAAATGTATTGTTTGCGATCCTGGTGATGATGCAAAACTTATAACCGAAACTATTAAAAAGCATGAACTAACACCAACTGCAATTATCCTAACGCATGGGCACCATGACCATTGCGCAGCAGCACCAGAATTATCCTCCTTACTAGGTGTTGAAATCTATGGTCCAACAAAAGAAGATTCAATATGGTTAGACCACGTAAAAGAACAAAGTGCAATGTTTGGGTTACCAGATGCAGACAATGTTAAAGTTGACCATTTTTTAACAGATGGACAAAAATTAGATTTTGATCTTGGCGAAACAATAAAAGTACTGCACTGTCCAGGACATACTCCAGGACAAGTTTGTTACTACTTCCCTTTAAGTAAACTCTTGATTTCTGGAGATGTGTTATTTGCTGGAAGCATTGGTCGCTGCGATTTTATGTACAGTAACCAAGATGACCTTATGAACGCAATCAAGACTAAGCTGTTTGTATTAGATGAGGATGTACAAGTTCTTCCAGGACATGGTCCTAACACGACAATTGGGCGTGAATTAAGAATGAATCCATTCTTTGTACCAGATATATACTAACTTAGATAATGTGAATAATTATTTTTTATTATTGTTTTCTACAATTGATAATTAACAACACTTTGCAAAAGAACTAAAGGAGTAATAACCTTTAGTTCTTTTTAAATATCGTTTTTGTTTTAAGAATAAAATAAAAAGAGTTAACTAAACAATAGGATTATAAAATGGCTAATCACTTATTGAAGCAACAGAACAAACCTCTTCAAGAGAAATAACACCTGCGTTGTTATATACTCTAAAAGACACAAAAGTATCTAAGTCAGTTTTTGCTTCGTAAAACTCTTCACCAGATGCTTTAACAATATTAAAAGGATTTTTTAGTTCATAGTCTTTTGTATATAAATTTTTCATATCATCTATATACTTTAAAAGATTGTCATTTATATCAAATTCCTTAATATCGCTTTCAACCAAAATTACAACAATCTGTTCAGAAGCAGCTGAAACAGTTATAGTTCTATCATCTAAATTAACGTAGTAAACTTTCTCACCTGTTTTTAACTCATCAGTACCAACGTCCTCAAACTTAGATAAAAAGGAACTAACATTATCTCCTGGAGAAAATTCTTCTAGAGTACATGCCAATGTAACATTTGAAACTATGTTTAATGTGAAGAAAAAAACACCTATTAAAAAAGACTTTAATAAATAAAATTTCATATATTTTTATCCATTTTAACTATTAACTTAAAGCTAGAACACATATTTACATGTTTCGATTTAATATTTATTAGCTTTTAGATTTTTAGTTAGTTTTATGTATTCAATGATCAATTATATATCTTGTAAATAATAAACAAAAGTCTATTTAATAACCAATTGGTCATAAATAGACTTAAAACGTATAATGACAATTTAAGCAAAATATTTTTATTTAATAATCTGTGTTTTATGCAGCTTGAGCGTATCTTCTTATATCCTCTAACTCATCCTCTCCATCATTCATTTGAATACCTAAGAATTCCGAAAGTAACATCTTTTCTGAATTATTAAATCCTTCTATAGACTTGTATTCAATAAGTTGAAGCAAGGATAATACAGCCGCCCCAGCTGGATAGCATAATCTTCTTCCTCTACCTACAACTCTATGAGATGGAATCAAAATTGATAACGAATTACTCTCTATTGTTTTAATCAAAATATCTAACGAAACTATAGACTTGTACTCTTGATTTCTTGATATAAAGAATTTATAAAATTCTTCAACCTTAAGCTTGCTTCCTCTTGGAATCTGCATTAAACATTTCCAAACAGCTAACTGAAGCTTAGTACCTAAAATCTTAAGATTTGGTAAACGACAAGGAATGTTAGCATCAAAGTAACAATCTAACCACCTTGTCACATCCTTAAATATAGCTAAATCAGATTTATAAGCAATATCATTAGAATAATCTAATGTATTCCCATAGTTTTCTTGTCCTAAAAACCATAGTCCTATTAAATACTTGCCATCACTAGCTAAAGTGATCATCCCAAACGGAGATTCATACTGTGTTATATATTGCATATAACCTCCTACACTCAAACAAGTACATATAATAGATATATCACTTATTTATATTTATATTCATGTTTTTATTATCAATAGCAATAAAATAAAACAACCATATATAGATATTATCAATTAATTATGCGTATAAACATGTACACATCAAATTATTGAAATTTAAAATCCAATTTAATCTGATCTATGTATACTTTTTAAAACAATCTATTGATTAATTAATAAAAAAGATATTTGAAATAATGCGTATAACTCTGTAGAAAATTAAGCAAGGAAAGACAGTATTAAGCATAAACAACATTAAACCTAATGTATTTATCAGTTTATTCATAAAAACAAAGTCTTTTTTGAACATTAAAAAGATGAAGTTAATGCCTACTTTTTAATACAAACATCACAATATATGTAATTTGACAACTTTTTTTATCTAAACTGCATTGATTTATGTTAAAATTTACGCGTTTTTTTGAGAAGATACTTAATTTATAATAATTTACAATATGTCAAATACGAGTTTAAAGATAGAAGATTACAAATTAGCAACTTTTTATATTCAGGACGCTAAAACAGAAAATATTAAAGCAGAAATTTTAAGTAAATCTAATACACCTGCAACTGAGGCGTTCTTAAAAGTTACTCCATTTATTCTAGACCTAAGTCAATGTAGTAATCTTTCTGACTTTAATTATAAAGAAGTATCTGAATACACAAAAGGACGTGGATTCACATTAGTTGGAATAGCTGGTACTATTAGCGAAGAAGCTTTTTCATCATTAAAAGGTTGTGACTCCATCCCCTTAATTGTATCAAGAATGGTTTCAAAAACTACAGTTACCCCACAATCTAGTCAGACAATTAAACAAGACGCTACAAAGACTGAAATAGCTGTAAAAGAGAACACTTCTGAAGAAAAAAAACAAACAGATTCAAAAACTACCGCTGACGACGCTTCTTCTACCCCATTACCAACAGGCGAACTTACTCAAATTCACACCGGTAATGTAAGAAGTGGTAATCAAATTTATGCTAAAGATAAATCTTTAGTAGTTATTGGTAATGTAAGCGATGGTGCAAACGTAATCGCAGATGACAGTATTTACATCTTTGGTACAGCAAAAGGAACTATCGTGGCAAATGCTAAACAGGATAGTAACAAAAAGGTTATTGTTTATTGCAAAAACCTTCAAGCACAAATTGTATCAATTTCAGGTATCTACAAGACATATGAGGATTTAGATCCAAGTATCATCGGTCAGGCCGTGATTATAGAAGTTGAAAACAATACACTAAGATTTACAAAACAAGTTTAACCACATTTTATTATGGTAATAACAAAAAGGATTTGCTAAATGGCAAGTATAGAAACAGAAAAGAAAGAAACTGATTTAACAAATAATGAAAATAATGATGTTGAAATCGTTGCTGAAGAACCTAAAAAGTTAGATTTATCAGAAGGATTCAACGCTAAGGTTATTGTTGTTACTTCAGGTAAAGGTGGCGTTGGTAAGACAACATCAAGTGCAGCAATAAGCTCTGGTATAGCTTTAGCTGGTCATAAAACTGTAGTTATTGACTTTGACGTAGGTTTAAGAAACCTTGACCTTGTTATGGGTTGTGAACGTCGAGTAGTTTACGATTTTGTAAACGTAATCAAAGAAGAAGCTACATTAAACCAAGCTTTAATTAAAGACAAAAACAGCTCTAACTTATACATCCTACCAGCTTCTCAAACAAGAGATAAGGATGCATTAGATATAGAAAGCGTTTATAGAGTTCTTAAAGAATTAGACTCAATGGGCTTTGAGTACATCGTATGTGACTCACCTGCTGGTATTGAAACAGGTGCTTTAATGTCATTATACTTTGCTGATATAGCAATTGTTACTACAAACCCAGAAGTTTCATCAGTTCGTGACTCTGATAGAATCATTGGCATTCTTGATTCAAAGAGCCGTCGTGCTGAGTACAACTTAGATCCAATCAAACCATACTTACTATTAACAAGATACAGCCCTGCTCGTGTTGAAGCAGACGAAATGTTAAGTAAGGATGACGTAGTTGAACTATTAAGCATCGAATTAATTGGTGTAATCCCAGAATCACAAGCAGTATTAAAAGCTTCTAACTCTGGTAAACCTATTATCTATGATGAAGAATCAGATGCAGGTCAAGCATACCAAGATACAGTTAAGCGTATTCTTGGTGAAGAAGTTCCTTTCAGATTCATTGATATTGAGAAGAAGGGATTTTTAAAGAGATTGTTCGGGAAGAAATAAACTATGTCATGGTTAAGCGATTTAATTTTTAATAACAAGAAGCAGCAAAAGTCAAAGGAAAGCGCTAAGAGTAGATTACAATTAGTATTAATTCATGACCGTGAAAGTCGTGAAGGTCCTGATTTTTTACCACAATTAAAATTAGATATCATTGCTGCAATCAAGAAATACATTCCTATTAGTGATGAACAGGTAATGGTTAATGTATCTCAAAAGGATGACACTTCTATGATGGAAGTTTCTGTATCATTAGACCCAAAATTTGATGATTCAGTACCTAAAGTTCATGGTAGATACGAAACAGAAGAAGATATCAACGATATCAAATCTATTAACCAATAAAAAGCTAATAGATATAGTAATAGCAAATATTTCAATACAAAATACTTGCTAATTACTTGATACATAATATATAAAAAAATGGATATGTAAGAGGGGTATCCCAAACATATCCATTTTTTTATTATCTATTTAATGCTGGATTTATAGAAAACCTAAATTTTAAGCGTGAATGCGAAAACAAAGATAAGTTATATAAAAAAGATAAGACAGGAAAATTTTTTCTGCCCTAAAAAAATAAACCCCCAAACATTCTGTTTAGAGGTGAAATCGTGCATAGCACGCGGGATAAAACTGATCACTTTATATAGTGCAATCACTGTGCCAACAAATGATAAAAATTATCAGTTTTTAATAAAATAGCTCAAACCTTTGATTATCAAGGAGTTCACAAAAATTCAGCAAACTAATATCTTAAACTGTAAAATTTAATTTTAAAATTTATAGTTTTTATTATTTGCTAAATGCAATAAC
Organism: Ruminobacter sp.; assembly: GCA_036311285.1. Taxonomy (GTDB): domain Bacteria; phylum Pseudomonadota; class Gammaproteobacteria; order Enterobacterales; family Succinivibrionaceae; genus JAXJQF01. Next base: position 28,279 of record JAXJQF010000083.1, read on the forward strand.
TTAGGCAAAAATATAACATTTTGCATTTATCATAATTTTGCTTTATGCAATATATTTGTATATTGCAACTA
>JAXJQF010000084.1:0-30021 GCA_036311285.1 Ruminobacter sp.
AATCTGCAATTTTTTCAGCAGCTGGATTTCGCTTAATATCTTTTTTTGCCATATTCATATAACTCCAATTAAGTCTTTAATATTAACAGACTTAACAGGAATACACGAATTTTATGTCACACCCAAAAGTTAAAGATATTAACTTTATAACTATTACAACTACTAATGCTAATACTAAAGAAACAACAGCCCAAACATTAGCACCACTAAAAAATATTACAACTTCACCAGGAAGGTTTGGTGATAATAAATCTCCACCTATTATTTTTATTAGTAAATTCTTAAAAAAACATACAAAATATATTACATACAAAACTGCTTGTAACGACTTATTTAGTCTCAATGGTTTTATAATTACGTAATGAGATAATAAAAATAAGCACAAAGGCATAAACACTAAAAATAAAAACACTGCCCTACCTTAATTTTCCAACCTATTTGTTAAACAAAGCATTAATTCAACAGTTTGCTGTACAAAGTATTCTTCTAATTTTAAAATCGCCAACAAGCTGTTGACGATTTTAATAAATAAAAATAAAGACTATTTTAAATAGACTTATTTATATTATTTTGTCACAAATAATAAAGTATGTCCTAAACCAAAACCATCAATACGATTTTGAACTTTGAAACCTACTTCTTTTAGTATACTAATCAACTCTTCTGCGTGGTAGAAACGGCTCTTGCCGTTTGCTAAAGCAGTGAAGTACAAACTTGTTGCTTCAATAACTAATGAAGCAATATCGTTTTTTTGGCTATCCCCAAATATTTCATTTATAACTAAAGTACAATTTTCATCCATTGCATTATAAGCCAACGTTAAGATGTGCTTAATTTGTTCAGCACTAAAGCAATCTAAGAACTGACTCATCCATATTAAATCAGCCCCCTTTGGTAAAACTGTATTCTCATCTAAGATATTCACACCAAATGTAGATATACGGTCTTGCTTGTTTGCTTTCTTTATGTTTTCTTGGGCTGTTGCACATTGTTGAGGTAAGTCGATAATCTTTACATTAACTTCTTCATCAAAATCTGTAGCTTCCAAAGAGAATTTACCAGTATTTCCACCGATATCAAAAATGTTCTTAAACTTCTTGATACTAAATAGAACCTTTAAAACATCAAAGAACACATGATCAGAATAGTAATGGTCAAAACCAAACCAAGCTTCCTTTGCTTTAGGAGGAAGACTACTTAAGAATGGATAAATAGTATCATACTCTTGAGTAAATACCTTTAGACCTTCTGCTTTGTTGTTCTTCAATGATTCTGTTAATGAATTCAAACCTTCATAACATACATAGTTAGTAAAATCAAAATTCACTCTTGTCATTTTATCATTACATAGGTAGTAACAGATTTTAGAAGGAGATATTTCTCCATTTTCATTTTTCACTACAATGTCAGCAGCAACAGCTAAATCGATTAATATGGATACAGCATAATATGATGCATTAACCTTTTTAGTTATTTCCTTTTTAGAAATAAACTCTGTAGGTTCCATTTCTTTTAAGATATCCATAATACCTAATTCAAACATTGAGGCAACTGCTTTAAACACAAACGGTCCTACTGCAATTAACTGTGCCAACTTTAATGCATCAAATGCCTTTTGATCTTGATAACTTTTTAATGTCATGTCTTTTTATCCAATTTATAAATTATTTTTTAAATCTACGTCTTTCTTTCTTAAATATATTCTTGCTATATATTCAAGAGTAAATAGTAATCCCATTAAAATATACGATATAACTCCGTTATAAAGCGTCCATATTTGTGTATCCATAAATACTGTTGTAAATGATATTCCCCCATTTACAACAAAGAATAAACACCATACCTTAGTTACATTAGTGCAATACTTTTTAAAAAAAGGAGTCTGTTCTTCTTTTTTTACACTCAAAGATGCAAGTCTTTCTATTATGCTTTTTTCACCAACAAATAACGATGAAAAAAACACTGTAAATAACACCAAACTTACAAACACAGGATAAAGTTTTGCAAATACATCATGTTGATGAATAACATTTAACGAAAGCAAAGCTAATGCTACTACTAAAAAAATTGCATTAAACTTTCGTTTACTCTTCTCAATCAACAATTTAATAAAAAGTATTACTACTAAAACAATCAACACATTCCAAAGTGCTATACCATTATCTAATGCCAAATAAACACAGATTGGGTAAGCAATGGATAATATTGCTATGATTATGTTTAATAATACCTTCAATAATTTCATTAACGTTGTCTACGTATATTCTTTAAAATTTTTCTTAATTAGAAAGTTTTCTAAATATTAAAGAGGTATTAACTCCACCAAAAGCAAAGTTATTACTCATTATATATTCACAATCCTTCTCTAAGCCATCACCTGTTATATAAGCTAAATCACCACAATCAGTGTCAATTTGATCTAGATTTATATTAGGAGCATACCAGTTTTCATTTTGCATTTTTAATGAATAGATTGCTTCTAAGCTCCCTGCAGCACCTAATGTGTGTCCCATGTAGCTCTTTAAAGTTGCCACTGGAGCTTGATTACCAAATACTCTGAAAGTAGCTTGTGTTTCAGCAATATCTCCATTTGGAGTACCTGTACCATGTGCGTTTATATAACCAATTTGCTCTGCTTCCAAATTAGCATTCTTTAAAGCTAAACGCATGCACTTTTCCATATCAGCCGATGATGGATTCGTAATATGAGTAGCATCTGAGTTTGTTGCAAAACCAACAACTTCAGCAATAATATTTGCACCACGAGCTAGAGCATGGTCGTAATCCTCTAGGATTAAAGTCCCTGCACCTTCGCCAACTACAATACCATCTCTATTTTTGTCAAATGGCCTTGGTGTTAGTTCCGGAGTATCATTCTTTGAACTTGCCGCAAACATCGCGTCAAAAACACCAACTGCATATGGATTAAACTCTTCTGCTCCACCTGCAACCATTATCTTTTGAGCACCACTCTTTATTGATTCATATGCATATCCAATCGCCTGAGAACCAGAAGTACAAGCAGTAGATGTACAAATTACTCTCCCTTTAATACCAAAAAAGATTGATAAATTAACAGCTACTGTATGAGGCATCATTGATACATAGGTTGTAGCATTTAAATAGGATAATTCTTTTTCTAAACTAAACTTGCTTACATCTAATAAAGCCTCTTGAGCTCCACCACAGCTACCATATGCAACACCTACTTCACCACTTGATAATAATGGAGAATTTAATAGTCCTGCATTATCTAAAGCTAACTCAGTAGCCGCTGTCGCAAGCTTTCCTACTCTTCCCATAGAACGAGTCTTTTTTCTTGGATAGTCTGGAAGTTCTTCTGTAACTAGTGCTCCTAAGTTACAAGCCATCCCATTATATTCACTTAATTCTTCAACCTTTACGATTCTGTTTTGTTTACTTTTTAAAACATTAAGTACATCATTTAAATCTTTACCTAATGGAGAATACCCTCCAACACCAGTTATAACAACTCTTGTCATTAGCACATACCTCCATTAATGTTTATTACTTCTCTAGTAATATATGCGGCGCCATCTGAACATAAGAATGATACAGTTGCAGCAACTTCATCTACACTACCAGCTCTTCCAAGAGGAATATATGGTAAGGCATGTTCCTTTATTTCATCAGTAATCATTCCTGTATCAACTAAACCAGGTGCCACTGTATTTACAGTAATCTTTCTTTTTGCAAGTTCTAATGCTAAAGACTTAGAAGCGGCAATTACCCCCGCTTTTGATGCACTATAATTTGTTTGACCTCTGTTTCCTATAACGCCTGAAACAGACGCGATAGTAACAATACGTCCACCTTTTCTAAGGTGAATCATAGGCATAATACAAGGATGTAAAACATTATAGAAACTATCAAGATTCGTATGAATAACCTTATCCCAATCACTTCCATCCATCGCAGGAAACGCACAATCAGCAGTTACGCCAGCATTAGAAACGACTCCCCAATATGCTCCATTATTTTCAATATCTTCTGTGATTGCTTTTTGAATTTCTTCTCTATTAGCAACATCAGCAACAATTAAAGTAGCCTTTCTTCCTAATTGTTCAATTTCTTCTACGACACTTTGAGCTTCACTTATCTTACTTCTACAATGTACAGTAATATCAAAACCATCTTGTGCTAACTTCAATGCTATCGCTTTACCAATACCACTACTACTGCCTGTAACTAATATTCTTCTGTTATTACTTGTCATTATTCATTTACCCCAATAAGTTCTAGTATCTTATCTTTGCTAACTGATGTTACTGTTATTTTTGCTTGTGCTACTATATTATTTTGTTCATCAACAATTTTGGTTTCGAATATATTTATATCACCTTCTAAATAAAACGGGGTAACATTTATTCTTAAAACAGTACCACAAGGTATATCAGTTTTAGTAAAAATCTTACAACCTCGAACTGATAAAAGAAGCCCCATTTCCATAAAACCTTTATCTAGGATATATGTTTTATAACCTGATATTGACGCAATAGATTGAGCCATAACCTCTATCAATGCTGTTTTTTTCATGTTTCTGTTTTCATCTAGACAAACAGCGTCATATTTTCCAACTTCACACTCAACAACCCCTGACATCGCTTCAATGTCAGCTTCAATTAAAGCTGTTACAAATAGCATAGGTCTCTTTTGTGGAAGAATTTGTTCAAAAAGCTCACCTGAGCATAAATATTTATTCATAAAATTTCTCTTATAAATATAGTTTCAATTTAAGCAAAAATAAGTGATGTATTATTACCACCAAATGCGAAATTATTAGTCATGACTATATTCTTTTCTATAAACTCATTTTTATTTACAACTAAACTTATATCCTTATATTGTTCTAAATCGCCTTCGTCATAAACATCATAAGGCAATGGACAATTATGCTTTAATATTAGTTTTGCAATATATGCTTCAAATATCCCTGCTGCTCCTAAAGTATGGCCTGACAGATGCTTACTTGATGAAACCTTAACCTTGTTCCCAAACAAGCTTTTAATTGCATTATATTCCATATCATCATTTAATACAGTGCCTGTACCGTGAGCATTTAAATAACCGATATCATCAATACTTAAATTTGCCATACGTAAAGCATCTTCCATTGCTTGAACCGCAAAAACACCACTCGGTTCAGGAGCACTTACATGGTGGCCATCAGTAGAAGCACCAAAACCTAAGAAAGATAACGCCTCATTATCTAATTTATCCTTTGATAACAAGGTTATACCACATGCTTCCCCAATAGTTATACCTGTACGATCTTTTGCAAATGGAGTACAAGGTTTATCACTTAAAGCTCCTAAGGCATAAAAACCTGAGGCAGAAACCGTACTAATACTGTCAACTCCTGCCACTATTACTACATCACATAAGCCGCAATCAACTAAATTTTTTGCACTAATCAAAGCTCTAGCACTAGAAGTACAAGCTGTTGCAATCGTATAGCAAGGACCTTCTAGATTATATTTTTCTTTTATATAACTTGAGTTTAAGCCTATATCATAAACACGTTGATCAAAGTCTAAAGTTTCATCTTCAACTTTATAATTTTCACGAACATTGTTTTCAACATCATAAATAGCACCAGTTGACGTACCTACAACTACACCTATACGATTCTTTCCATAAATACTTACACACTTTTTTATTTCTTCTTCAATATTATTTAAGCAGTACTCAATTAACCTATTAGTACGGCAATCATAATATTTTTCTGATATCTCTGGTAACTCTTCATGAATTATTCCAAAGAACGCTTCCATTCCTTGTGGTAAAAGCTTAGATGTTGCTGAAAAATGATTAGTATTTGTTGAAATACTCTTAATATGCTCATCAACTGTTGTTCCTATAGAACTAATACACACAAAATTATTTAAATAAATCATGATTCTTCTTTCTCTGTAACACACTTAAAAAGTACACAACAAATAAACGTTGTTCCTAATCCGAAGGTTAATACAACACCTAAGGAAGCTACTAATCTAGTATCTGAAAATGACAATAAACCAAATGACAACAAAGTTGTTAAACAAGCTACAAGCAATGCTGTCACAACTTTTGGATACGATCTCTTATCACTATGATACGAAAATATTGCATAGTCTGCCCCTAACCCTAGAATCATAAAACAAGCAAGAGTTGTAAACAAATTAAAATATCCTGTAATTAAATAATTACCAACAACTCCTACAGCTAACCCTGTTAATAGAGGCAAGGTATATAACTGTAGCGATTTAAACTTCATAACATAAAACAAAAATAAAGAAACAACTACTATTGCTATACTTAAGATCCAATCAAGTTCTGTTCTAAAATTCTTAAACGCCTTATTCCAATTTTCTTTTGGAGCTAGTTGACGAATATACTTATTATCATTAAGTTTACTTATGAGTGATGTATTATTAGTATTAGCCCTTAATAAAATAGAATTGTTATGCGTAAATACTGTCAAGTCATTTGGATAATCATCTATAGTAAAAGTTTTTAAATCAAGAGGGAAAGCTTTAGCCTTATCAAGACCAATATCTTGTGATAAATATATTTCCTCAAGTTTGTTAAAATTATTTTGGTAAAAACTTATATTCTGCTTTTGAATACGCTGTGATGGTACATAATCACAAATAGCAAATAATGATTTCTTCTCTGTTTTAGTAAGTTTGCTTACAAACTCTTCACATTCCCTTAAAGAATTTTCTAAGGAATCTGTTTCTAAAATAAACCATGATGATTGCTTATCACCGTTAAGGACTCTTTGAATAAATTGGTCATTATGTACAAGTTGTTTATCTAAGCTTTGCATTGCATCAACATCATCAATTTTTTCAACTTTGATGTACAAATATCCACCAATTAATATAACAACTATTGATAAAGAAAGTAACAACGCATAAGGAATTTTAGCAAGTTTGTCTACAATTCTAGTTACTACATCATTATTTTCAGTTCTCTTTGCTTGTTCCTTTTGTTTTTTAGAAAAACTAATAGAAACTCCAAAGAAGTAAACAACAAGTAAGGTACAGAATAAAGCTCCTGCCGCAAATACAGCCATTTGAGCTAACACCACCATATCAGTAATTAGCATTATTAAGTATGCCATTACCGATGTTATTGCCCCATAAAATAACGATTTACCTAACAATTTGTACTTGGATGAAGCTATATCAGAATCACAATTGTCATTATTAGCTTTGAATATAAACAGATGTAAAACATAATCAAAGCAAATCCCTATTAAACAAGTAGAAACTGCTAATGATAAAACATGTATTGAACCAAATACAGTTAAAGTAAGTAATAAACCATATAAAAGAGAAATTACTAAGATGCTATAGCCATAAATTATTGGCTTTATACTTCTAAAATATAAAAACAATAACAATATAACACCAAAGGTTGAACCACCCCCTATTACTGTCATATCCAATTTTGAAGATTCAGCAGCTTTATTTGCAAAGAACACTGACCCCGTATAAAGAAGTTCATACCCTTCTTTCTTTATTTTACTTTCAAATAAATTGACAGCATCAATTAGTTCGTTAGTTCCCTTTTTATCCTTAATAACACCTCTAATTAAAAAATAAGGTTTGTCTGTTTTTTTATCAACAACATATATAACTCCATTATTAGTCACTGAATATGCTTGAATATTTGAATTCATAAGCATGTTTCTAACCACTAAATATGGGTCGTATTGTATCTCCATTTCAGATATAAAACTAAATGGACTAAAGATATTCTTTAAAATATGATTACTTAATGCTTTATGAACTTTAACTTCATTTTCATTTGCATTACTATTTCCAATGCTCTTTCCAAAGTTAAATGGCATATAAGAGTATTTGTATTTAAAATAAAACTCTTGAAGTTTCTTTGTATCAACGCTATTAATTACATCAATACCGTTGATCTCTTTTAAACTCTTTACAAATTCATTAGACTTACCTTCAAGTTCGAAAAGGAGCTCATCTGAAAGCTTTTTAGGGTCGAAATTAGAGTTAGATTTTTGAAATGATATATTTTGGCTTGAATTAACTTCATTGGCTGTTACAAAATTATTTAATTCATTATTATCTTTTTTAACATCGTCTTTACTTAATAAAAATATTAAGTTATTAGACACCCTATCTGCATATTCGCTTGCTACCTCATCCTTAGCATGAGGCAACATATCAGATAAATCTGTTCTAATAACATTACTGCCATCAACTCTATACAAACATACAGAGAAGGTAACAACAAATAATAAAACAATTAAAAATCTAATCTTTATTAGCATTACATATCTCAGTTAAATTTTTATCAGACTTTAATAAATCCTTTAGCGACAAATTAGATAAATGGGCGTTAATAAAATTCAACTCGTTAAAACCGCCTTGCTTATCTAAAATCATTATTTGTTCAAAAACCTTATTCTTTGCCTTAATTACAATTCTATCGATAAACTTATTCATCGGTTCATTCTTTGGTGTTAAAAAAATTTGAACATCTCTCTTATCAGAAACATTCTCATCTTGTTTATATCTTGTAGCACTTACTTCAAACATGTTATATAAAGCTTGGATATCACCAGATGAAAAACTTCTAGAAATTTTAACTAATACTCCAATTGTATACATTGAATCACCTTGCTCAACAACTTCACCATTTTCATCAAACTCAACTACTTCGTTATCTAAAAACAACCAAGAATGATTAAAAGGCTCCTTCATTTGCCAGCATAAACCATTAGCACCATCTATATAAAAATCGCCACTTCCTTTTAAAATTCTCTTTTGTTGAGCTAAAAATCTCTTAGAAGTAAAACTTGCTTTCATAGAATTAAAAGAATAGCCCTTAAACTCTTGGTCTATTGCATTCTTATCAAGGTGAATAGTTGTTTCATCAGCATAAGTTAAATTAGCTAGAACTAGTGATGATAAAACTAGTGTCAGAGTATTTTTTATAAAATTCCTTAAAAAACTATTATTTTCAATTAGCATATGTCTTTCCTAAAAAGTTATAGTTCTTCAGTAACATTTAAACGTGCTGAGATCATGTTTCTTAGCTTTTCAGGTAAGAAGAAATGCATTTCACCAGAATTTTTATCAATTGCAACCTGAACAGTTTTTGCCTTTACATAAACCTCATCACCTACTTTAATTTCATATGAGAACACTAAGCGGTTCATAAATTCCTCTAAGTGAGCATGAACCTCAAAACAATCACTTAATCTCAATGAACGTAAATACTTTGTTCTTTCCTCCACGATGGGTAAAAATACTCCTAGATTGTGCAAATCTTCATAAGAACAACCAATAGCCTTAAGTAATTCAAATCTTGCTATTTCTAAAAACTTCAAATAGTTACCGTGCCATACAACACACATTGGGTCACAATCAAAAAATTGAACCTGTTGCTTTGAGATAAAAGTATGTAATGCCATTTTCAACCTATAAACGTATTTAATTGATTTAATCTTGCTTTTATTTGTCTACAGCTTTACTGTTCGTATATTTTCCCCAAAAGTCATAAATATTAAACCAATCGTATGGAGAATTTTCTAAAACTAGTGCTATTTCATTAGTAAATTTATTAACATATTTTGCTATATCTTCATTTCTAGTTTTTCTATTTAAAGTAATTTCACCCCAATCATTATAATAGAGATGATACTTACCTTTAACATCTGTTATATAAACTGTATAAATAGGAGCTTTAAGTAAATGAGCTAAGATCCAAGGGCCTTGAGGGAAATTTGCTCTTTCCCCTAAAAAATCAACCTCAATTGAACGTGTGTCATTTTGTAAAACTCTATCTGCCATAATACAAACCCAATCCCCCCTATTCACATACTCTTCTAGTTCCATTGACACAGCAGGGGTAATTTCATCTACGGCAATAATACCAATTGAGCTATTGTTATCAAGAGAATTTATAACGTTAAAAAACTTCTTACTATTTGAGGTTAGCAATAAAACATGAATCTTTTTATCAACAAGTTTAGTATTAAATGCTCTCATCATTTCTATATTACCAACGTGAGCACTTATTAAAACACCACCTTTTTCTCTAGTTGCAGCTTGTCGCATTCTTTCTAATGCATTATCTACCGAGACAATTTCCTCAATTTTTATTTCATTATTCCAAGCGAGTAACTTTTGCAAAACAGATTCACAAAATCTAAACAAATGCTTGTAACAAGAATACTTCTTAACTTTATTGTCATGACAATTTTTAGATAACAAATCTAAATAGGTTTTAGAATATAATCTTGCATTTTTGTTAAATAGATAAACAAAGAAAACAATGATATACAAAATAGGATAAACTAAAAACTTTCCCCCTATTCTATACATAAGTAGAATAAGCTTTATCCCAAAAGGTGAGGTGCTTTCTTTATGCTCTGTCCAGTTCGTGTGAGCAACATTTGAAGAAGCCTCTGTAAATTGTTCCTTATTATCCATCTATTGATAACACCTTTTATGGATCCTAATAAAATTAAAAAACTTCTCTACACAAAGTTTGGTGTGCATAATTGAAATACGTAAGTTATCCTTAAATGGTGCAAAATTACTAACTCCATTTTCATAATATAACACTTCAACACCTTGCTCGATAAAGTCAACTCCTGACCAATACAATCTCACAAAGATATCAGTATCAAAATCCATACGAGAGCCAATAGCTCTATGAGTAATTAATGAATAAGTTTTATCTAGAGGATAAACTCTCATCCCACACATTGAATCAACTATCTTGAATATTCCAAGCTCTATTGAAACCCAAAAATGAGTAATATAACGACTTATTAAACGATGCTTTGGAACATTAGAATATATTGGAGTGCCTAATATTAGCTTATCCAAGTTATTCTTTGCTTGTTCCAAAAAAACATTAATCATTTCAACTTTTTGTTGACCATCTGCATCAATTTGAAGCACATGACTATACCCCTTTTCAAAGCAAAGCTTAAAAGCTTTCGTCATACTGCCCCCTTTACCAAGATTATGTTCATTATCGATTACATAAACATTATCTAGAGATTTAATAAATTTCTTGAAATCATTAACTACTGTTTCATTATTACCATCATTAACAACAAACACATCTACATTAAAAGCAGCGATTTGTTCGATATTTCTTTTTAAAACATCGAAATGTCTATAGCAAGGGACAACAATGCATGGTTTAAATTCAGTCATTAGCTATATCTCATATTTAAGTTTACCAGATGAAAAAATTTCATCTGAATTTGCACCTTTGATAATATCATGTATTGAGAATGTAATTTGAGATTTTTCGCTTACATGATTTATCTGGAACATAGCTCTTGAACCCAATAAAACAGGTTTTGCAAATTTGATTAAATCAAAATTTAAAGATGCGTTATCTAAATCAACATCAAAGTATTTTTTACTCAATTCAACCACATAAAAAATAATAGCAACACCTGGTAATATAGGAAGGTCTTCAAAATGACCTTCTATCCATTTATTGTCACTCTTTAACTCAAATATAGCTGTAATACTATTATCATCAAGTTTAGTTATCTGTTCAAAATCACTTAATTTATTCATTCGAAATCCGTCTGTATTTGTTTATATGCAACTTTACCATTTGGTAATAAAGGAAGCTCATCATATATATGAAAGCTTCTAGGGATAGCAATTTGTAGCATTTTATGTGTAAGTAGATTTCTTAAATGGATTACAAATCTTCCCTTACCAACATCATTAAGTAACCACTTACCATCTGTATCTAATACAATCGCAGCCCCTAAATATTGTCGTACACCACGACAATAACTAACAATCGCCGCATCCTTTATTAAATTTAGATTACGTATCGTCGTCTCTATTTCATCTAAGGAAACTCTATTATCTTCAAGCTTAACAAGACGACCAATACGACCTAATACCTTAAAGGTCTTGTCTTTATTTAACTCAATAACATCATCACCTAAGAAGAAACTATTTTTTAAATACGGTCCCTTTAATAAAATTCTACCAACACCATTACTCTTAATAGCTTCATTATTCTGTTCAAGCTGTTCTAGACTTGTTATATCTTTTAGTTCATTTGAATCAGAGAGAAATACATTTATTTCATTACCATCAAGAACTGATAAAACTTCATCACCATCGTTTACATATCTGAAGCCCATACAACCTGTTTCAGTCGAACCAAATAAATCAAAAATTTCAATATCACAAAAGTGTTTAGCTTTTTCTATCGAATAAGAATCTAATTTACTACCTGCAGACGTCACATAAACAACCTTGTCCTTAGGCAAACTAAACTCCGTTCTCTTTACAAACAATGGTGAAACGACTAATGCAAACTTAAATGCACGAGTAAGTAAGCTCTTAAATTGTTCTTCATACTCAATAATAGATGAATACATCTTTAACATTGATACAATCGGTACAAAGAAACGCATCATTATCCCATATGCATGAAACAATGGAACTGTTGCTACAAGTATGATATTTTGGTTTTCTCGAGCTTTATGTTCACTTACCCTTAAAGCCTTTGACAAGCCTATTGCTTCAAGGATAAAACTCTTAATAGTTCGTGATATACTCTTAGACACCCCTGTTGTACCAGAAGTATATTGAACTATTGAAACATCACTATATACTTGATTAGTTAAAGCATCCAATACAAGTTTCTTATAATCATCAAAGCCGACAATACCTTTTATACTTATGTCATTTAAAAAACGACTTTGTTTAATAATTTCATCAAAGAAAATACAATTATTTAAAAAGCCACTATCAACACAATCATTTTGTTTAATTATAGATGCTTCATTGTTATTAGAATTTGAAACATAACCATTTTCTATTGATGATAAACTTCTTCTTTGTTGTTCTAATGAATCAAATAAAGCTCTACTTTCATATACAATTATTGAATTTTTCGAAATCTTTTTAACAGATTCATAACTTAAGCTATTTGGAGTGTGTATATCTAATAAATTTAAGGACGCAGCAAAAACAGAAGCACAAAAAATAAAACCATCATCAGAGACGATCACTAAACGATTAGTATCATCTGTTTTAATTTTATTTATCCTTTTCCATAGTAAAAAAACTACTTTATACAAATCATATCTTGTATAAAGCGCTTTCTCATCAATAAAAAATGGAATATCAAAATCAGTTTTACGAACCAAAAACTCGTAAAAATTATTTAATAACATATAAGCAATGTTCTTTTATTAGTTTTACCAAATTAGTTATTTTCTATTTTTGCGACAATAACATCGATAACATCACCAATTGTTTTAACTGATTTAAAATCTTCAGCTGAAAATCTACACTTGCAACGTCTTTGCAATTCTGCAACCATATCAATTGCATCAATTGAATCTAAATCTAAATCTGTAACAATATTAGCTTCCATTGTTACCTTATCTTCTTCAACATCAAAAATATCTGATAAAATTTGTTTAATCTCAACTAATAATTCTTCTTTAGTCATTTTTCTCTACTCTAATATATACACTCTTAATCTATATTCATCTTTGCTAGTCTGATAGCATCCAATTAATAATCTAAATCGTTTTCACCTTTTGATTTAGATATAAAGTCTACTAAAGTTGCTACTGAATAAAAATGTTCTTTAACATTTTCAGATTCAGGGCTGATTGATACTCCAAAAGTATGCTTAATCGCTAAACCTAACTCTAATGCATCAATAGAATCTAAACCTAAACCATCACCAAATAATGGAGCTTCTGTTTCAATATCGTCAACTGTGATATCTTCTAGATTTAATGCATCAATAATCATTTGCTTTACAGCTAATTCTAAAACTTTATTTTCGCTCATAATTTCCCTTTACTCTTATATAACAATCATTATAAAATTTTTCTAAATGCTCATTAAATTTTCGGGCTGCAATAGGCAACCTTGACTCATTTTCGACAAAATATTTAGAGTCTAAAGTATCTATATACTCTATATAATAAGTCGGAATTTTACTTGGGGCTTTAAATGAATAAAAACCTCTATTCAAATATCCTTGATCGTCACAATATATATGAAGACAAACAACTTTTAAACCTTTTCTACAAGCAAGATTTGCAACACCGCGAACAAAACTAACATTATTAAAATCCTTAGTTCTTGTTCCTTCTGGAAAAATTAGAATATCTTCCCCTTGGGATGTTTTATTAGTAATAAGTTCAATACTATCTTCATTATTTACATAATCTAAATGCTTTATGATCGGACGCATAAAGGTGTCAAGCAACTTGCGTTTTACCATCGAACAGGTATTAACACTTAATTTACTAGTTAAAATCACGTAATCTAGTAATGTTGGATGATTAGCAACTATCAAAGAACCATTAAATGAATTACATTTATCAAGATTCACAAAATCTACTCTAAAAACAAAAAGTATTCTTGCTAAAAATATAAAAAACTTAAATCCAAGTTTAACTACATAACGTAATGCTTTCTTTCTTGTTTCCTTATTCCAAACTAGTAGTAACAATAAAAAATATATTACTACCCCATTTAACAACGCACCAAAAATGAAAACAAAATAAAGAATAAAAGTATTTATTGTTCTTATTACTCTGCTTAAATCCATGATAAAAATTCTACACTATTAAATTTAGAACATTTCTCAACATCAAAGCTTAATAATGAATTATCCTCAATACTGTTTACCGACAAAGACTTACATTCATCATCAACTTTTTCTAAGAGCATCGAAAATGCATGATTACCATAAAATTGCTCTACATTAGGAATCTTCATTTTTGGATTATCAACCATACCTTCATATGCTACGACAAGTACTCTGTTTAAACCTTGTCCATAAAGAGACGCATAAGCTTCTACTAATGCTGCAGTTAAACTACCTTTTTCTGCACTAATTGCAGTTGTTTCACCATGAAATTTTTGGGCAATAGAACATACACCAACAGAACTATTATGAACCGAAGCAGAAAATTCCATTGGAGAAAGACCTTTATCTAAAACCATTTCTGATAATAGATTTACACATCTAGAAGCTTCACCCGAAAATGAAGAGAATATAATTTTATCAACAACTTGTTTATTTAAGGCACAATAATTTAACATATCTATTGCTAAACCAACGCAATATTTTGTAGAAGGAGTTAATCTTCTACGAAGCATCATTGGAATATCTTTTATTATCTTATCTTGCGAATTATCAATTATTTCTAATTGATTATAATTAGGACCATTTCTTTTATGTTGTTTAAATTGATGCAAATTATTTGCTTTATCTGAGATAAAAGAAACTCTTACAAGTTTAAAATCCATAATCAATTTCCATAATCAAGCTCTATAAATTATATAACTTTTAGTTATTTATTCTAATGCATATTTAACACGCATTTATAACATATAAACATTATTATACAAACAAATTTTAGTAGAATGTACAAAAATTCATTACAAAAATTATCTAATCTTAAAATCACAAAATTATCAATATGTATTAAATCAATCACATATTTTATAGATTAATCTTTCATTTATTAAAACAATGTAAAAAAAATGCCGTATACATTCATATATATATGTTTTGTATGCAAGATCATAAATATCAATACAAAATAATCTTACAACTTTAATTTTTAGCATATTTTATTGTATATTCAATAAATAAATATGTTTAATATTGGTTGAAAAAAAATTTTAAATACAATTCAAATTTAACCTTAAAAAATAAATAATTATTACAAAATATGGATGAAATAAGTAAAAAGGCTAAACAGCTAGTACCGTACATGCAGTTTCAAAACTTCGAAGAAATCTTCGAAGAAATGACTGCTGGTGAAAAAGGAAATGTGGCATTTTTGCTTCGCATGGAGCTAAAACGCCTAAACACCCCTTGCATACGTATTATGGATTTCAGAAATGATGGAGATACCGAGGAATTTGTATTTAACAATATTAGACATTTTCTACAAAAAGAAGATATTGAGGACTTTAAAAATCTTCTTGAATTATACGGCAACATATACACTAACGGATTACAAGAAGAAGTAACCAAAAACCACAATCAACGAAAAAAACAAAAAAGATTAGAAGCTCTACAAAACATCTCTGGAGAACATAACACCTCTTCAAATCGATATGATATAGAAGAGATTAAATTTACCAATTACGCACACCGTCGTGAAGAACGTATGTTTTTTAGCTCTCCAATTGCTATTACATACGAGGATAATAGTGTTTTATTTGCAAAAACCTCTGATCTTTCTTGTAGTGGGATAAAAATACTTCTTCCACACCCTATTGAATTTACAGGTAAACATAATATCAAAATAACCTTTACAGGGCTTATTAGTTCTTACCCAAATGCTCAAGAAATACTTACGCATGTTCCATATGAAGTATTAGGTATCGAAACTAGAGAAGGTCGTGCATGGTTAAAAACAAGATGTTTACATGATAACAAAGATTTTGAAAGATTTATTCTATCATTCCAGGAAAGTAATAAATTTAGATATCGTATAGATTTAGACTATTTCTCAACTACATTAAATAACAAAGCTATTCAATATCAATACATTCCAAAAATACCTGGAATAGTTATTTTATTCTCTAATGATTTTGATCCTAAACCAATATATGCATTAAAGAGCAACTATAATCATGAAGATTTAAATTATTGGAGAGATGAAAGAAGTGATGACAAAATTGCATCAATATTTAATAAGAACAGAATAAACGCATTATTATCAAAACCTGAAAACAAACAATATACATATATTTATGCGTTTAAACATACTCTTCAAAACCACACATACTTTATTAGTGCTACTCTAGACGAATTAAAAGCAAAGGGACTGTTAGAAACTTTCTTTAAGATGTCTAAAGGTAAATCAAGCTTTAGAGTATATAAGTTTAACTTCAAAAAAATTAAACTCGATGCTATAACAATTAGAGACCTTATTGCTGATACTAAAGAAAATACTGTAGACGGCGTTTCTGCTCAATTAGAAAAAATTGGTTACTTGGGCCAATTAACCCGTATTGATACAGAAAAAGATCATACAATATATGAGCAATACACTTCATCTATTCCAGCAAATGCCTTACAAGAATTTACAAACGATACTGAAAATGTAGAAAGCATAAAGCTTGAATACCTACAATATATTACTCCGAGAAAGGAACATCGCTACGAGTACCAAACCGCTGCTACTGTATCTAATGATTATATTGGATTAGTACAAGGATGGACTAGAGATATCTCTACTACAGGTCTTCAAATTGAACTATCACATGGTGTTGAATGCTTCAATGGTGACGTTATATTAGTAACTTTGCCAAAATTCCAAAGCATGAAGAAAAAATTGCCATTAACAAATATTCCATACGAAGTAATATACGTTAATTCAGCACATACAATTTTACACTTAAAATTAAGAAAGACTGTTCAATCTGATACTGTAAGTCAATTCTTAGATCAGCTAATTAAGGCAAACTCACACATTTTAAAACAAGCTGAAAACATCTCTCAGATGAGTACTATGTCTAAAGCCTTAAGAAACTTAAGTGTTACTCATATTTTCTCAACACCAATAGCTTTAATTAAAGGCAAAAACAATCGTTTAGGGTATTACTGTAAGAGTTCTTCTCCTTCGCATATTAATGTGATAAGTAAAGTTTATCGTTCATCAAAAGGTCATTCAAATCTTTTCCCGTTATTCTCTAATAATGTGTTAAAGAACATTTTAACTGAATTACCTGGGTTAAAATTATTAGAAACTAAAAAACAATTTAACATTTTAGTTAGAAGAGTAATAAAAAACGATTCAAGTATTATGTACGAACCATGCATTGAAGAACATTTTAAAACAATTCAAAATATTGTAGATTTCGTATCATCTGGTTTAAAAAATGGTTATTTCGGGGCATTTACTGTTTTTATTTCAAGTAGTAGTAATCCAGACTTAACTGAGTTAGACAAAGACTTACAATACTTAAAACGCTGTGCTATACACAAATTTAACGCTGTTGAAAAAACTATTTGGAATATTCTAGGATATATAGATATTGTAGAAATCACTGAATCTATATATGCTAAATACAATTTCGAAGTTAACTATGATTTTGAAATTAAAGACAGCGACTTATTTATAGAATAACAATCGTTTCAAGATTTTCTATACCTTCTTTAAAACAATAAAAGCCAAAACAATAGTTTGGCTTTTATTATTGATTCTCTATAAATAATCTAATTAAAGCTTTTCTAATCTTGTTGCAGCTTCTAATACACACGCAGCAGCTTCAAGACCAAAACTAATAATTGTAGCTGGAGCTTGTTCTCTTACAATTGGTTTTGCATGAATAGCAAAACCTAAACCTGATTCCTTAATCATTGGTAAATCATTTGCTCCATCACCAATTGCAATTGATTGATTTTTAGGAATATTATATTCTTCACAAAGTTCATTTAATGTGTCAACCTTAACTTGTGAATCCACTATTTCACCAATTAAATTACCCGTTAATATTCCATTCTCAATTTCAAATGTATTTGCTCTTACTAAAGTTAAATTAAAATCTTCCTTTAGCTTGTTAACAAATTGCATAAAACCACCTGATGCTATAGCAATCTTCCAATTATGACTTTGTAATAACTTTACTAAATCAGCAAAACCAGGCATGATCGGAAGATTATTTCTAACTGTATCTAAAATTGATTCACTCGCACCCTTTAATAAACCAACTCTCTTTCTTAAACTTTGCTTAAAGTCTAACTTTCCATGCATTGCTTGACTCGTAATTTCAGCTATTTGCTCACCTACACCATAAAGCTTTGCAATTTCGTCAATACATTCGATTTGAATACATGTTGAATCCATGTCTAGTAAAATCACACCTTCCTTTGAAAGTGTTGGAATATTCTTTACATGAATAGCATCTCTGCCATCTACAAACTTCTTTAATTCTTGGTTTAAATCAGGACTATATGTATTAGCTTTTGCAATTAAAACCTTATTTGAACAATATTCAAATGGAGGCATAAATGCAATTTCAACTTTATATTGATTACATAAAGTATTTACATCTTCTAAAAATTCAGCAATATCATTTTTGGTAATTAAAACTACATAACCTTCTTCTTTGAAATTTTCTTTCTCAACGTAACCATCAGCTGTTACACCATATAATTTCTTACTATCTAAGTTATTCATTAATTGTTTTTCCAATCTATAAAATTTTCTTAGTAAAAATACAAGCATGACTTTTTCTACTACTGTCATGCTTGTGCTACCTATTCTCTATTAGTGTTCTCTTGTCTTATTGAACTTAATATTCTTATATCTTTCCATTGTTAAGTTTAAATTTACCATATTAGGAGCAATATATGTTAGGTTTCCACCACCATCTAGAGCAATATTTTGAGGAACCTTACGTTGAATATCGTCTAACTCCTTTTGGTCATCGCTTTCAATCCAACGAGCAGTTGTAACACTTATTGGCTCATAAATAGCTTCAACGTTATATTCATTCTTTAATCTTGAAACTACCACATCAAACTGCAACACACCAACCGCACCAACAATTAAATCATTATTAATAATTGGTCTAAATACTTGTACTGCCCCTTCTTCAGATAATTGTACTAACCCCTTTAATAACGCTTTTTGCTTTAAAGGATCTTTTAATCTGATTCGTCTAAACAATTCAGGTGCAAAGTTTGGAATACCTGTGAAACGTATCTTTTCCCCTTGAGAGAAAGTATCACCTATCTGAATTGTCCCATGATTGTGTAATCCGATAATATCACCAGCATATGCACATTCGGCTTGCTCTCTATCCCCAGCCATGAATGTTACCGCATCAGATACATTAACATCTTTAGATATTCTAACATGATGTAACTTCATGCCTTTTTCATACTTACCAGACACAATTCTCATGAACGCTATACGATCACGATGCTTTGGATCCATATTAGCTTGAATCTTAAAAACAAAACCTGTTAACTTATCTTCTGTAGGTTCAACAGTTCGTTCTTCTGTAGATCTTGATAATGGAGATGGAGCCCATTGGGTTAATCCATCTAGCATATTATCTACACCAAAGTTACCTAAAGCAGTACCAAAGAACACTGGAGTTAAATTACCTGCTAAAAATTCATCTAGATCAAACTCTGGAGTTCCTGCTTGAACTAATTCAATTTCTTCTCTTAATTGACTAGCAAAGTCTTCACCAACAGTAGCATCTAATTCAGGGTTATCAATACCAGTAATTACACGTTTTTCTTGGATAGTATGTCCCATTCCCGATTGATATAAATATGTCTCATCCTTAAGAATATGATAAACACCCTTAAATGACTTACCACAACCAATCGGCCATGTGATTGGGCAACACATGATAGCTAATTCCTTTTCAACCTCATCCATTAAGCTCATAGGATCTCTTGTTTCTCTATCAAGCTTATTCATAAAGGTTAAGATTGGAGTGTCTCTTAAACGAGTTACTTCCATTAGTTTTCTAGTTCTATCTTCTACACCCTTTGCAGAATCGATAACCATTAAACAACAGTCAACAGCTGTTAAAACACGGTATGTATCTTCAGAGAAATCTTCGTGACCCGGGGTATCTAATAAATTTACAAGGCAATCATTATATGGAAATTGCATTACAGATGTAGTAACAGAGATACCACGTTCTTTTTCCATTTCCATCCAGTCAGATTTCGCAAAAGTACCACCTTGACCTCTACCTTTTACAGTACCCGCTCTTTGAATAGCATTACCAAATAACAACACTTTTTCAGTAATTGTTGTTTTACCTGCGTCCGGGTGCGATATAATCGCAAAGGTTCTACGTTTATTGATTTCTTCTAATAATTCTTTACTAGCCATTTTATTTTCTCTAAAACATGACAAAGGCATTTAAACAACTGTAAAACATAGTAGATTAAATGCCGTGTTTGTATTTAAATTTATCTATTAATGTCTATACTAATCTATTAACAGTGGCTCAAATGATTTTACTAAATCATCGATCTTTTTAACCTGTAATAAGAAGTCCTCTAACTTATCCAAAGGTAAAGCACTTGGACCATCACATTTAGCATTATTTGGTTCAGGATGAGCTTCAAGGAATAAACCTGCTAAACCGATGGCCATCCCTGCTCTAGCAAGTTCAGCTTCTTGTTCCCTTCTTCCTCCAGAAGCTTGAGCATCACCTGCTCTACATTGCAATGAATGAGTTACATCAAATATAATTGGTGCCCCGTTTGATGCTTTTTTCATAACACCAAAACCTAACATATCAACAACTAAATTATCATAACCGAAGTTTGCACCACGTTCACATAATAGGATTTGATCGTTTCCGCATTCTTCAAACTTTTGACAGATGTTACCAACTTGAGATGGGCTTAGAAATTGAGGTTTCTTAACATTTATAACCTTACCGCTCTTTGCTAACGCTTCAACTAAATTAGTTTGTCTTGCTAAGAATGCTGGTAATTGAAGTACATCTACTACCTCAGCTAAAGGTGCAATTTGTTCATTTTCATGAACATCAGTAATAATCTTTACACCAAAGTTATCCTTTAATGCTTTAAAAATTTTAATACCTTCTTCTAAGCCAGGTCCTCTATATGAGAAAATAGAAGAACGATTCGCCTTATCCCAGCTTGCCTTAAATACAAACGGAATATTTAACTTATTAGTAACTTCTACATACTTTTCACATATACGCATTGCTAAGTCATAAGATTCTAAAACATTCATACCACCAAATAATACAAATGGTAAATTGTTAGCAACACTTATATCACCAATCTTTACTACTTTATCTTTTACTAAATTAGCCATATTTTTTCCATTATAAAAATTTCAAAATTACTTTATATATCTACCAAGAGTAACGCGTTCGTTATTTCCTAAATCTCTGCAAGTTTCAACCTCTACAAAACCTGCTGACATCATTAAGGAACGAACATCTGAGCCTTGTCTATATCCATGTTCAATTAACAAATACCCTCCATCACATAAGAATTTGGAAGCATCACGAATGATAATTAAAATATCTCTTAACCCTTGCATTGGAGCAACTAATGCACTCATTGGTTCAAAACGAACATCACCAATACTTAAGTGAGGATCTCCTTCACATATATATGGAGGGTTGGAAACTATTAAATGATATTGATGCTGTTCCTTTAAAGAATCATACCAATCGCTGTACATAAAATTAACATCTAAATGTAAATTTTTAGCGTTTTCCTTTGCTACCTTTAAAGCTGCTTCAGAATAATCAATAGCATCTACATGAGCAGACTTAAATTCACTCTTTAACGCTAATGCTATAGCTCCGGTTCCGGTTCCCATATCAAGAATACGTAGCTTGTTATCTTTGACATCAATATTATTTCTTTTTCTTAGTGCTTGTTCTACTAAGGTTTCAGTATCAGGTCTTGGAATTAAAGTATCTTTAGTTACCTTTAAATTCATTGACCAAAACTCTCTTTCGCCTGTAATGTAGGCAATAGGTGTACCATCAATGCGCATCATTACATATTTCTTAACAAGCTCAATTTCATCATCGCTTACTTGATATTCAGGATATGTCAAAATAAAAGACTTATCCTTCTTAGCTACGAAAGAAACTAAAACATATGCTTCTAATGAAGCTTCTTCCTTGTTTTGAAATTTTTTAAACAAAGTTGCACATGCTTCTTTATATAATGCACCTATTTCCATACAAATACCTCAATAAATACTAAAACCTAATTTCAGGTATTACTTATTATTAATTTTCGCTCGCAAGTTGAGCAAGCATATCAGCTTGATGTTCTTCAATAACAGGCACTACTAAAGAATCAAGATCACCATTCATGATTTCAGTTAATCTATATAATGTTAAGTTGATTCTATGGTCACTTACTCTACCTTGAGGATAGTTGTAAGTTCTAATTCTGTCTGAACGATCACCTGTACTTAAAATACTGTGTCTTTGCTCAGCCATTTCTTGTGCCTTCTTTTCTTCTTCAAGCTTAGCTAAACGAGATGCAAGAACAGCAAATGCCTTTGCTTTATTCTTGTGTTGAGAACGTTCGTCTTGACATTCAACAACTAAGCCTGATGGGAAGTGGGTAATACGAATAGCTGAATCTGTCTTATTAATGTGCTGACCACCTGCACCCGATGCTCTAAATGTATCGATACGAATATCCTTATCTAAAATTTCAGGAGCTTCTGATTCTGGAACTTCAGGGAACACCATAACGGTACATGCAGATGTATGCACACGACCTTGAGTTTCAGTTTCAGGAACACGTTGTACACGGTGTCCACCTGATTCAAACTTCATAATACCGTAAACACCTTCACCGCTGAATTTACAAATCATTTCCTTAAAACCACCAAATTCACCTTCTGATGAACTCATAATTTCAAGCTGCCAGCCTCTCTTTTCAGCATACTTTGAGTATAATCTGAATAAATCACCAGCAAAAATAGCAGCTTCGTCCCCACCAGTACCTGCTCTGATTTCAACGAATGCATTATTATCATCCTTTGGATCCTTTGGTAATAATAATATTTGAATGTCCTTTTCTGCATTAGCTAAAGCTTCAGTACAACCACCAATTTCTTCTTGAGCCATTTCCTTCATATCAGGATCATCGCCCTCTAGCATTTCCTTCATTTCAGCTAAATCATTTTCTAATCTTTGGTATTCTTTAAAAGCTTTAACAACAACATCAAGTTGTGCATATTCTTTATTCAAATCACGAAACTTATTTTGGTCGCTAGCAATATCAGGTTCACCTAATAGAGCTTGAACTTCTTCAAATCTTTCTACTAACGTTTCAAGTTTAGTAATAATGCTTGGCTTTAACATTTTTTAACCTTTATTTTTTAATATAGTTAAATATAACAATTTGGGAATACTGTTATTTTGATATTTAATAACAGATATATAAAATAATAAGAATGGCTAATGCTTTGGAATAGGGAATGCGAAAATATATAGAAACTTCATACAACACTCCACTACTTAGACATTAAAAAAGAATTTAAATATGTTCGTATTATATCACAAAATATACAGGTTCCTAAATAATAATATTGATATTTCTGTGAATTAATTATTCAAATTTAAACAGTAAAATTATTTTGTTTAAAATTAAGTATTTATAATTGAATAATAGATGAAATAATTTTTGATACAAAAGTTTTCAATATAAAATCATCAAAAACTAAAATCATTAGGTTTCAAATACTAGAAAACCCTCGTCAGAGGGTCTTTATAGCATTTAAATTGAATAGGATTAACCAGCTCCCACATGTCTATCTTCTAAAATGTTTGGTTAAAACATTTAAAAAATCTTATACCTATATTTATCTATAGTTAGTTAAGTAAAGGTTTGTATTTATAATTATAATTTTCTAATTAGCTTGTATTTAAATTTTATCTTGTAGAAATTTCTACCTAAATCTTACTTAACGTAACTAAAATTGTATTCTCTTGTAACAGGAGCGATTGTTAACTCTTCGTTCTTAACAATAAATAATTTTCTAAAAATTTTCATAGTTTGATTCTCCATTAACCTTTTTGTGTTTCTTTTTTTAAATTTTTCTTTCTTGTTTTCATTTGTTCTTGTGATTTACATCACGATATACATATTACCCTATTTTAAAATAAATGCAAGTAAAAAATGTAATTTTTTTATTTTTAAATGTAATGAAAATATTTTCAAAAACATTATTTTTTCTTGAAAATATTTTCAAATCGTTATCAGACAAAGAATAAATAAATATAGCTCACAATTTTATATTTTATTTTTTCGAATAATTTAAAATTTTATGTAATCTTATTACAAAATATGTAACCAAATTACAGATTTCTAAAAAATTACAGAGTTTTTGCTACAATAATAATCAGTAACAACAGAAACATTAAATATTTTTATAGATTTATTTTTTTAATATCAAATACTGTATAAAATTATATTTTCTTTATTCAAGAATATAAAGTTCCTTAATAATAAATGTATAATAATAGTAATAGATGTAGATAACATAATTAAGGACAGAACCATGTCGACTTCTAACGAATTAACTCAAGAAGAAATTGATAACCTTGAGGGTAGAATTCATTCTATTGAAACAGGTGGTGCAGTTGATGGACCAGGTCTTAGATATATAGTCTTCTTACAGGGGTGTCAATTTAAATGTATATACTGCCACAATCGAGATACATGGGATTTCAAGTCGGGCCAAGTCATAACTATAAAAAAACTAATGGATGAAATCCAAACATATGCCCCATTCTTCCATGCAACAAACGGTGGTGTTACTTGCTCAGGAGGAGAAGCAACCCTTCAACCTAAATTTGTAAAATACTTATTTAAAGAAGTACATAAAGCAGGCTTCAATACATGTCTAGATACCAACGGTGGCATTAGAGTATATAATGATGAAATTATCGGACTAATAGAAGAAACAGATACATTTTTATTAGATATAAAAGCAATGGACGACGAAGTTCATAAGCGACTAACAGGCGTTAGCAACAAAAACACTCTAAATTTTGCAGAATTTCTAAAGAAATATAACAAGAAAATTTGGATAAGATTAGTTGTTGTTCCTACATACACAGATACCGAAGAAAATGCACATGCTCTTGGTAAGTTTGTACAAAACCTAGGTGATTGTGTTGAAAAAATTGAACTTCTTCCATACCACGAGCTTGGTAAACATAAGTGGAAATTCTTTGAAGAAGAATATAAGCTTGAAGGAATAAAACCTCCATCAAAAGAAACCATGCTTAAAATAAAAGATATACTATTACAGTATCATAAAATCGTACAATAAACATTCATTCTCTTTAAACACCTTGTTAATCAAGGTGTTTTGCTATCAACTCTCAATCGTCAACTTTATGATTTTTCTAATGTTCGCCATTATCAATTGCATTATTAGTACACACTAATAAACTGAACCTAAACTGTAACAAATTTTTTCATCATTCATTTATACGAAATCTATTTACAAAGAACTAATATTGTAATAATGTAACACTAATAATTTTTCAGAACTAATTTGAGAGAAATATATGACTATCAACGTTGAAACTAAATGCCTTCATGAAGGCTACAAGCCAAAAACAGGCGAACCAAGACAATTACCTATTATTCAAAGTACAACTTTCCCATATGCAACAAGTGACGATATGGGTAAATTATTTGACTTAGAAGCTAGCGGTTATTTCTACACAAGATTAGCCAACCCTACTAACGACCATGTAGCTAACAAAATTTGTGCACTTGAAGGAGGGGTTGCTGCAGTATTAACATCTTCTGGTCAAGCAGCTAATTTCTTCGCTATATTTAACATTTGTAAATGTGGCGACCATTTTATTGCATCTACATCAATCTACGGTGGTACATTCAACCTATTTGGAACCACATTAAAGAAGATGGGTATTGAATGCACGTTTGTAGATCAAAACTCATCTTTAGAAGAATTACAAAAACACATAAAACCGAACACAAAATGTATCTTCGGCGAAACGATCAACAACCCAACTGTTGATGTACTAGACATTGAAAAGTTTGCAACCTTAGCTCACTCTAATGGAATACCTTTAATTGTTGATAATACATTTGCTACTCCTATCAACTGTACTCCTATTAAACACGGTGCAGACATAGTTACTCATTCTACAACTAAATACATGGACGGTCACGGTGTAGCTGTTGGCGGAGTAGTAGTAGATAGTGGGAACTTTGATTGGGACAAGAGTGCAGATAAATTCCCTGATTTAACAAGTCCTGACGAATCATACCACGGTTTAACTTACACTAAGAAGTTTGGTAAAGGAGCATACATCACTAAGATTGTAGCTCAATTAATGAGAGACCTTGGTTGTAGTCAATCTCCACAGAACGCATACTACATTAACTTAGGTCTTGAAACATTACACTTAAGAGTTCAAAGACATTGCGAAAACGCAACAAAGATTGCAACGTACTTAAAGAACCATCCAAAAGTATCTTGGGTTAAATATCCTAGCATTGAATCTGACTCACAATACCAAATGGCTCAAAAGTTCTTAAACAACGGCCAATCTTGTGGTGTAATGTGTTTTGGTATCAAAGGCGGTAAACAAGCTTCAATCCAATTCATGGATTCATTAAAGCTTTGTAGCATTGCAACTCACGTAGCAGATGCAAAAACTTGCTTACTGCACCCTGCAAGCCATACTCACAGACAATTAACAGATGAACAATTAAAAGAAGCAGGCATTGCTCCAGACTTAATTAGATTATCTGTTGGTATTGAAAACTGTGACGATTTAATTGCTGATATTGAACAAGCTTTAAATAACATCTAAACATTAAAATAATAGCAATTTAATAGAGAAAGCTACACAGCTAAATACTGTTAAATGATAAAAAAGAGGCATTCAAGCATGCCTCTTTTTTTACAATAACTTTAAAAAATCCATGTCACCACATTGGTTTTTAGCAATAGTTAACGCTTTTGCTAAATCTATATATCTAGGAGTTAATTCTGCTTCCTTGGCATTATATTTACATATAATACGGTACCATTGCTTATGCTTTTCACTTAACTCTGTTTTAGCTTTCTTTCCTAAATATAGGTATGAAATTACTGGAAGTAAAAGTATCACTATAACAAAGATCAACGGAACAGGAAGCAAGTAGTAATTAAATGGCATACCTACATGCACATAGAAGTAATATAACCATAATAAATATAAGCATAATATTGGAGGAAAATATTTCCTCGCAACAACTAAAGCATAAACTATGTATCCTTCCTTAAATACATTATTTAAAAGTTTAATTTCATAAGGCCAAAGTTTTGAATATTTTACGCCTAAAAAAAATAACGAAAATATGTTCATAAAAGATTCTAAACACCAAAACAAGAAAATGTTTCTTTTTCTTTAACAAGCGACATTACTCAACCATGTTAACTATTATAACGTCTATACAAACAGCCTATAGTCACTTTGTGTACTATAATAGCATCACATAATAATACACATACTTTTATTGATAAATAAAGAAAAATAAAGGTGAAATATACAAATTTATTAACATGTTGTCTCTTGAATTATAATTTTCAAGTAGTAAAATATCATTAGTTGAAGAGATAAAAAAAATCTCATCAAAAGGGAAAATCCTTTACACTTAATTAATAGCAAAGGATTTAGTTTAGACTAAATATCACAATAGTCATCAAATATACACTACAAAGGGGATACCTCAAGTGGCACGCACTATAATGCTTATCCCGATTGGCACAGGGGTTGGTGTAACCTCAGTTAGCTTAGGTATGGTAAGAGCTTTTGCTCGTGAAGGAGTAAAGGTAAGCTATTTTAAGCCAATCGCACAACCAAAACCATCTTACAACGGGCCAGAAGTTAGCACAGCCGTTATCAAAACAGGCTGTGGTTTAGATTTACCTGAACCTATCGAAGCTTCACGCATGGAGTCTTTAGCAAGTACTGGAGATACTTCAATATTATTAGAAGAAGTAATTGCAAACTTTGAAAACCATGCAAAGAACTGTTCTGCGGACGTAATTATTGTTGAAGGTTTAGTACCTATTGAAAAGCATCCATTTGCTGCTTCATTAAATACTCAAATAGCAAGTGGTATCGATGCAGACATTATTTTTGTAACTCAACCAGGTAACGAAACTCCAAATGCTGTTAGTGATCGTATCGAAACAGCTATTAGAAGTGTTAGCGAAACTTCAACAAAGCGCGTTTTAGGTTGCATAATCAATAAGGTTGGCGGGCGTGTTGATTGTAAAGGTCAGCCAACAAACATGGAATCAGGTAAAGAAACTGTAAACATTACATCTGAGGATTTAGAAGGTGTTACAAAGCTATTAGCTACAATCCCTTGGAACAGTTCATTAAATGCTGCAAGAGCAAGTGACTTAGCTTCTTTCTTACAAGCAACTATCATTAACGAGGGAGAAATGAGCTCTCGTCGCTTAACAGATGTTGTATTCTGTGCTCGTGATGTTCAAAATATGCTAGAGTACATCAAACCAGGCGCATTATTAGTTACATCTGGTGACCGTGCAGATATAATTATCTCAATTGCATTGGCTGCAATGAACGGAGTTAAGATTGGTGCGTTATTATTAACAGGTGGTTATAACTTAAATGAAAATGTTGCAAAACTTTGTGAACAAGCTTTTGAAACAGGTCTACCTGTATTACAAATTGAAGACCATACATGGCAAGCTGCTGTAGATTTACAACACTTCAACACTGAAATTCCAGCAGATGATGAAGAAAGAATTAACTCTATCGCTGACTATGTTGCTAACCAAATCAATAAAGAATTAGTAACTACATATAGCGAACAATCTTCTCACATCAGATTATTAAGCCCCGCTGCTTTCAGATATAAGTTAACTGAAAAAGCTCGTTCTGCTAATAAACGTATCGTTTTACCTGAAGGTAACGAACCAAGAACAATCAAGGCTGCAAGCATCTGTGCTGAAAAAGGTATTGCGACTCCAGTTCTATTAGGTAACCCAGATGAAATCAATCGTATTGCGTCTCAAGAAGGTGTTACTTTAGGCGCTGGCGTTGAAATCATCGACCCTACCAAATCAAGAGAAAACTATGTAGATCGTTTAGTTGAATTACGTAAATCTAAGGGGTTAACTCCTGAAGAAGCTCGTACTCAATTAGAAGACAACGTTGTTCTTGGTACTATGATGATTGAAAGAAACGAAGTTGATGGTTTAGTTTCTGGAGCAGTTCACACCACTGCTAATACTATTAGACCACCTCTTCAAATCATCAAGACAGCTCCTGGTTCATCATTAGTTTCTTCTGTATTCTTTATGCTATTACCAGATCAAGTATTAGTATACGGTGACTGTGCAATTAATCCAGATCCTACTGCAGAACAATTAGCAGAAATTGCTATCCAATCTTCTGACACTGCTAAAGCATTTGGTATCGAACCTCG
>JAXJQF010000085.1:0-26720 GCA_036311285.1 Ruminobacter sp.
GTTAACAACATTTCTGGTTTAGATTGTGAAATTAGTGATGAAACAGTTAAGACTCCAGCATGGGGTGTATGTGTATTCACTAAGTAATTAGCAATATTACATAAATAGATTAAAAGGCATGGTTATCCATGCCTTTTTTATTTGTTGTGTGTAATTTTAAGCTCCCAGTTTTGCTTCTATAATTGATGTTAATGTTGGTGGACCAAATGATTTATGTATAACTGATTATAGAAAAAGATATGAAAAATTAGTAAAAGAAAATCCGAAATATAAATGGAAATTGCATAATTTTAATGGTTTAGATAACTCATAAACTAAAATAAGGTACTTCGTGCAACTTAAAAACTAAAATAACACACGATAAAGCTTTATTTTAAAATGTTTAGACCTTCGTTTTCAATATCGAAATCTAAGTATTTGGTTATAGAAAAAGCAAGTTTAGCTTTATATAATTTATTTAATATAGAAATAACATAGACCATTCAATTTCTATTTGTGTTATTGGTTATTAACACTAAATAGGATTGAATGGTCTTTAAAATTTATTTTTTAAATTAAGCTGTAAATAAACCAACCTTTAGGTTAGAAGCATGGTAAATAACTTCACCATCAACAGCTACAGTACCATCACCGATACCCATAATTAACTTACCCATGATTACGCGCTTTAAGTTAATTGTATAAGTAACTTTCTTTGCAGTTGGTAATACTTGGCCTGTAAATTTAACTTCACCAACACCTAACGCTCTTCCTTTTCCTGGACCACCTTTCCAACCTAAGAAGAAACCAACTAATTGCCACATAGCATCTAAGCCTAAGCAACCAGGCATAACTGGATCACCAGGGAAGTGACAACCAAAGAACCATAAATCTGGATTGATATCTAGCTCTGCAACAATATAACCTTTACCAAATTCTCCACCGTTGTCATTGATTTCAATGATTCTGTCCATCATTAACATGTTAGGAGCTGGTAATTGACTATTACCTGGACCAAATAATTCACCGCGACTACAAGCTAGTAAATCTTCTCTACTAAAAGAGTTTACACCGCGTTCACATAAAGATAATGGTTTTTCAGTATTGTTCACCTGAGTATTTCCTTTTGAAAGTGTTTGTTCAATACAATAATATATTGTATTCGTTTTTTAATCTTAAAATTCCTTTATGTTATTTTAAACTATTTTCAAAAAAAATCTATATTAACAACTAGATAATATTCTCAATTCTAAATATTAACGGTTGCTGTTTATCTTTTATTCAGTTTTGTCTAAGTTGTATGACACGGAACACATTGTTTAGAACAATATATAAAACTCTTGATGTTTTGGTACATAAGCGATATAAAAAAAATTTTTGTAATGCTAAAATTAAATATAAATTTGAATATTATTTTTAATTACTAAGTGCAAAAATAATAGTATTAAATAAGTAGAAAAATATTGCGTCTATAGAAGTACTTGATAACTAGGTCTATAGAGTTATATATCGTTTAAATGCACAACTTTCTAGAAGATAAATAATTAAGTAAATTAAAGGATTAAGAACATGAAAGAACTAACAGATTATGATTTGATTCCAGACTTAACTAAGATTACTGTTAGTGAGGCGGATGTTGATTACTCTGTATTTCAAAAACGTGCATTAAATGCAATTCAGGAATTGGTTTATACAAATAAAGTTAACCCAATAATGATGTTAACAACAACTGAAGGTATTGATGTTGAAGAGTTAATACCTCAGCTGTTAAACAAGTGTGAAAGTAACAATAAAGAATTACATGACATTTGTTATGCAGAGAATTTAACTAATGATTTATCTCCTGTTTGGTTACATATAAAGAGTGGAACAGCAGAAGAGTTTAATACTTTAATCTGTGATCTTTTAAATAAAGTAAAACGTAATTTAAATGCAGAAGAAATTCTCCTTAGGATTTTAAAGAAACAAGGAGACAATAAAAAGTTAGAAGATTATTTATCTGATTTGTCTATTCATGTTGCAAAGGGACAAGATTTTGCTCATCCTGTGTTGATGAACTTAATGGTTTGTCATGAAGCTAATGTTCCTCCTATTATTTTTGGAAGAGACATTACATGGAAGAAATTATTTGGTGGGGTGAATTACTTAACTGAAAATGGAACAACTTATTCTCATCAACATTTATTAGAAGCTGGATTGCTAAGAAGAGCTGACGGCGGGTTCTTAGTATTAAGTGTTGAAGAGTTAGTACATAATCCATATTTGTGGTTCAAGCTAAAGCATTCATTGCAAGCGGGGGTTTTAGATTGGGATAACCCAACAGACATAAATAATACTTTAGTTCCTTTCTTTGCTCCTGAACCAACACCGATAGATGTAAAGGTAATCCTATATGGTAACGTATCTGATATCTATTCACTTTATAATTATGATCAAGAGTATTTAAGTAGTGTTTATACAAGCACAGACTTAAAGATTTATTTTAAGCTTGATGAATATGGAAACGATTTTGCTAAATTTATTTCACAATTAGCTCAAAGTAGAGGTTTGTTACCAATTTCTATTGACGCAATAAACAGAATTATTAGGGAATGTTGTCGAAGAGCAGAAAGTCAAACAGAGTTCTTGTTTAATACTGATTATTTATTAAATGTTTTAAGAGAAGCAAGCGGTATTGCTTTTAGAGTTAAGAAAGAAGAAATTGATTTAGATTGTGTCGTTAAAACATTTAATAATAGAGAATACAGAGTTAATAGTGTTGTAGAGGAATCGTCAGAATTTTATAAGTCAAAGCAAATGCTTTTAAAGACCGATGGAGAAGAAATAGGTCAAATTAATGGTTTGACAGTTGTTCATACATCAGGTGAAGATTTTGAATATGGTGAACCTGCAAGAATTACTGCAACTATTCATAGTGGTGGTGAGGGAAACATTTCAGATGTTGAACATCGAGCTGAATTAGCAGGTCAAATTCATGCTAAGGCGATGATGATTATAAATGGTTATCTGACTAATTTATTTGGAGCTGCTAATCCTATACCTGTAACTCCAAACTTAGTTTTTGAACAATCTTATTGTGCTATTGACGGTGATAGTGCTTCTTTAACAGGCCTTTGTGCTATTTTAAGTGCTTTATCTCACTTGCCAATCAAACAGCAATTTGCTTTAACTGGTTCTCTTGACCAATTTGGTAATGTACAACCTGTTGGTGGATTAAATGAGAAAATAGAAGGATTCTATAGAGTATGTAAGATTCAAGGGATTACTGGTAAACAAGGTGTAATTATTCCAGAATCTAATGTTCAAGCATTGGTATTAAGTGATGAAGTACGTGAAGCGGTAAATCAAAAGAAATTCCATATATACGCTGTTAAAACTGTTGATGAAACAATTGAGTTGTTAACAGGAACAAAAGCAGGTTTAATGGAAGCAAGAGAAGAACTTATTAAGAGGGTTCAAGGCCTTAGCTCTAATGATTCTCTAAAAGAAGATTGTGAAACCAATGAAAGAACGGTTTACAAATGCATAGAGGATTATTTTGATTATGTAGAAAATGATGAAGAGCAAGAACAAAGTTTTTGGTCTAAGTTAAAAGCATTGTTTTAATAGAAATATGGTAGTTTCAACCTGTCGGAAATTCCGACAGGCTCGTAAGATAATACCATAACCTAAAAATAAAGAAGAGTAATAGAGATTATAGTTATTACTATAAAAATATATAGAAGTATCTTTTTAGTTTTACTAACAAAGTTATCAAATTTTGTTAAATCATCTTCTATTTGAGCTCGATGACATTTTTTACATAACCTATAAACCATGTTTTGTTCACAATATCCATAATAACTTCCGTTTGTTGCTCCGCAATGGATACAAGGATTTGCACTGGAGCATTCATTGTTAAATTTAGTATCTTGTTTTTTTATTCGTTCCTTAACTTTTTCAGAATGAAAATCATGACGCTGAATGTTCTTAGCTATACTTATATTATCAGTGTAATTGATGTTTAAGTTCTTTAATTCTTCGATTGAAGTATTAGTTAAGTTTATAGATTTTAAAAACTTTAATGAATCGTCTGCTGATAATTCTTCAATTTCAAATTCAACAATAGTTCCAATTGGAAGAATGCTTTTGGAATAATTTTCTTCAGTTTCTTTATTGGTATTAGGAATAAATAGTAGTTTTTGCTTTTTATACAAAATTATTCCTAATCCGTAACTGTTTAAGTAGTTTTCAATACGACCAATGCAACTCATATCTTACCTTTTTGGATATAAATTTGTTTTTTATACTCACTTATCTTGTGATTTATTATTTTATTATATGTGTGTACTTATAGGTTAATAGGTAATAATAAGTATGATATAATACGCCAAATTTTTTAAATATAGTGAGCTAATGTATGTTTAAGTTTTTTGCAACTTGTCCTAAAGGTATAGAAGGTTTATTAAAAGAGGAAATCACAGCTCTTGGCGGTAGTATGGTTAAAGAAACTGTTGCAGGGGTTGCATTCCAAGGTGAATTTGATATTGGGATGAAAGTATGTTTATGGACTCGTTTTGCAACTAGAGTATTGTTGTCTATAGGTACATACCATGCAGAAAGTGATTTAGAGTTCTATATTGGTGCTTATAACTTAAAGTACGAAGTTTACTTTGATTATAATGCAACAATAGCCGTGTCATTTAATGGCCAAAATGATTTTATTAGAAATACCCAATACGGTGCATTAAGAATAAAAGACGCCGTTTGTGACAGATTATCAAAGATTCAAGGTCAACGTCCAAATGTTAATAAAGATAATCCAGATGTTCGTATTAACGTGCATTTGGATAAGAAGAATAATGTTACAGTATCTCTAGATTTATCAGGTCAGTCTTTACATAAGAGAGATTATAGAACAGTTGCAGGTATCGCTCCTTTAAAAGAAAATTTAGCATCTGCAATTGTTAAAAAGTCCGGTTTTAGATTAGGTAATGTGGTAGATCCTATGTGTGGTTCTGCAACTTTATTGATTGAAGCCGTAATGCAAGCTGCAAACATTGCTCCGGGATTATTTAGAGATTCATATGGCTTTAAAAAATTAAAAATGTTCGATAGCGTACGTTTTGATGATTTAAAGAAAAATGCTCAAACTGAAGCAAGAAATGGAAAAACAAGATTATTAGAAAGTAAGATTTCATTTATAGGTTTCGATAAAGATGAATCTGTTATAAGAAAAGCTCGTGAGAATATCGAAAGAGCTGGTCTTTCAAGTATTATTACAGTACATCAAAGTGAGCTAAATAATTTATACAATCCGTTAAAAGATAAAACTCCAGGTTATATTATTTGTAACCCTCCATATGGTGAAAGATTAGGTAATCTACCTGAACTTATCGAAGTATATACAACTTTAGGTAATAAGCTTAAAGAATTCTTTAGAGGCTGGAAGGTTGGTGTAATATCGTCATCTACTGATTTATTAAGTTGTTTAAGACTTAGATATGAAAATAAGTACAAACTATTTAACGGTGCTTTAGAATGTCAGTTAAGAACATATTCAATAAATCAAAACAATTCAGAAGAATATTTAAAAGCAGAACAAGATGACAATTTAGACCAAGTTGATTTATCTAATAGTGAGTATAGTCAATTTCAAAAACTACTGAATAATAAGAACACTGTATCTGAAAAGGATTTAAATAAGAGTTCTAGTAATAATGTAAGTCAAAGCCTAGATCACGCAAAACAAGTTGCTCCAGATTTTACTAATAGATTGATCAAAAATATTAAGCATCTTGATAAATGGGCAAAGAGAGAAGGTTTAGAGGCTTATAGAATATATGATGCTGATATTCCTAATTATAGTGCTGCTATCGATAGATATGGCGACTATATTGTAATTCAAGAATATGTTGCACCAAAGAGTGTTCCAGAGAAAGTAGCACAACATAGATTGTTAGATATGCTTCAGTGTACTGTTGCAGTAACAAAGGTTCCAGGAGATCATATAATTCTTAAGGTTAGAGAACGTAAGAAAGGTGATTCTCAATATGAAAAATTAAACGAACTTAAGCATACATTGTTAATTAAAGAATATGGAGCAAGTTTTATTGTTAATTTATGGGACTATCTAGATACAGGTATCTTCTTAGACCATAGACTTATCAGAAAACATATTCTTGATAATGTTAAAGGAAAGGATTTTTTAAACGTATTTGCTTATACAGGAACAGCTACTGTATATGCAGCTTTAGGTGGAGCAAAATCTACAACAACAGTTGATATGAGTAGAACCTACTTAAATTGGGCAAAAGACAATTTAAAAGCAAACAATATTAAGTTTGATAAGCATAACTTTATTCAAGCAGATTGTTTACAGTGGGTTAATACAGATACTAAGAAGTTTGATGTAATTTTTGCAGATCCTCCAACTTTCTCAAATTCAAAGAGAATGTTAGATGTATTCGATGTGCAAAGAGATCATGTTTCATTAATTAAGAGTTTAGTTGCTAAATTAAATGAAGGTGGAACGTTAATATTTTCAAACAACTACAGAAATTTTAAATTAGATTATGAACAAATGGATGCGATGGGATTAGAAGTGATTGATACTACAGTAAGTACCATTCCAGAAGATTTTAAGCATAATAAGAAAATTCATAACAGCTATATCATCAGATTTAAAAAATAAGAAATAGGTTGTTAATAAGTAAATTCAGTTGATGAAAATAAAGAGGATTTTTTTTGTGTCAGTTCTTTTATTAAACGATATTTACCTTTCTTACAGTGCGGCTCCTTTGTTTGATCATGCATCTTTAGCTGTTGAAGAAACTGATCGTATTGCTATTGTTGGTAGAAATGGTGCAGGTAAATCAACTTTATTAAAGATTATTGAAGGAAGCTGTACTATCGATGACGGTAATCGAATTGTGCAAAACACTGTTCGTATTTCAAGTTTACCGCAAGATCCTCCAGCTCATTTAGATTTATCTGTATATTGCTATGTAGCTTTAGGTATTGAAGGAGCGGGTCAATATTTAGCAGATTATTATTCATTAACTGAAGATTTCAATGATAATAATGTATCTAAGATTGAAGAATTAGGTGCGAAAATTGAAAGTCTTCATGCTTGGAAGTATGATGTAGAGATTCGTAAAATATTGTCTCAAATGAATTTAAAACCAAATGACAATATGGCAGATTTAAGTGGTGGATGGTTAAGAAAAGTGGCACTAGCACGTGCGATTGTATCTGAACCTAATTTGTTATTATTAGACGAACCAACTAACCATTTAGATATACAAACTATTGAATGGCTACAGGATTTTATAAAGGATTTTAAAGGTGCAGTTGTATTTATCTCTCACGATAGAAGTTTTATAAATGAGGTGGCAACCAAAATTGCAGATTTAGATAGAGGTAAGATTAGTACTTTCATTGGAAATTACGATGCATTTTTGGATTGGAAAAAAGAAAACTTAAGATTAGAACAAATTGCTAATGATGATTTCGATAGAAAATTGTCTATTGAAGAAGCATGGATTCGTAAAGGAATAAAAGCAAGATTAACTCGTTCAGATAGCCGTGTAAGACGTCTAAAAGAAATGCGAATGGAAAGACGTGAACGCAGAAACAAACAAGGTAATGTTGTATTGCGAGTTGATGATGCTGAGTTATCTGGCAAGATTGTTTGTGAAGCAGAAAATGTATGCTTTAATATCGATGGTAAGGATATTATTAAGGATTTTAGCACTCTTGTATTAAGAGGTGATAAGATCGGGATTGTTGGAGCTAATGGAACAGGTAAAACAACATTAGTAAAAATGTTACTTGGAGAGTTAAGTAATACAAGTGGTAAGTTAAAGCTTGGTACAAATATTCAGGTAGCATATTTTGACCAATATAGAGAAAAATTAAATCCAGAACAAACTGTAATGGATAACCTTGTATATGGTAAAACTGAAATTGAAATAAATGGCAGA
Organism: Ruminobacter sp.; assembly: GCA_036311285.1. Lineage (GTDB taxonomy): Bacteria > Pseudomonadota > Gammaproteobacteria > Enterobacterales > Succinivibrionaceae > JAXJQF01. The sequence continues at coordinate 7,944 of JAXJQF010000085.1, forward strand.
AAGAAGCATATACTAAGTTATTTACAAGATTTCTTATTTTCACCAGAAAGGGCTAGAACCCCTGTTAAGGCTCTATCAGGTGGAGAAAAGAATCGTTTGTTACTTGCAAAGATATTTTTAAAGCCATGTAATTTGTTAATACTTGACGAACCAACCAACGACTTAGATATTGAAACTTTAGATTTATTAGAAGAGTTGTTATCAGAGTTTCAAGGCACTTTAATTGTAGTAAGTCATGACCGTTATTTTATCGATAATGTAGTAACTATGACTTGGTATTTAGATGGAACAGGTTCGGTTGAAAATAATATTGGTGGCTATAGCGATTTAAGAGCGTTGTTGGAAGAACGTGAATTAAATAAGAAGCAAGATGAAGCAAACAAAAACGATGAATCTGATAAAAAATCTAACAAGAAAGATAAAGCAAATATAGTAAAGGTAAGAAAACTATCTTTTAAAGAGAAAAAGTTATTAGAAGAACTGCCTACTATAATAGAGACCTTAGAAAATAGAATTTCAGAGCTTGAGATGTATTTTTCGACAGCTGAGTTTGGTAATGACTCACCTGAAAATAAGAAAAAATTACAAGAAGAATATGCAAATGCTCAAGAACAGTTAGAGAAAAATTTTGAGTTATGGACAGAACTTGATAGTATTTAGTTAGTCAATAATCAAGATGAGAAGATAGTGATTTATTGAATTTGTTTATCTAAAAATATATTTATGATTTGTAAAAGATTTTATTTTTATTAAAATGAAATTTATGTTGAATAAAATGTACACATATATGTACGAACCAAATAGGAATAATGATGCTAAAAGGTTTAAAAAAGATTAGCAAGTATTGCATATTAACTTTTGCGTTAACAGGTGTAACTAATGCTAGTGCAAGTTTATTTACTTTAGAAGAAGTAAATGGTGGTACTTCATCAGCTTTTACTCAAGGTCCATATGCTAAGTCTTTATCTAATGGAGAAAATCATTACGCTGTTTCTTTAATGTATAAGAATAATATATTCTCATATTTTGATATGGGCGCGGATCAGTTTGATATTGGACAAGTTATTCACCGAGTATATGATTGTCCAAATTATTTTTCTACAGATGTTTGCGAGATATTATGGGAAACGTCAGGTGCTAGAAAATGGCGTGATGACTTTATTCAGCATAAAAGCCAATATTCATCAATATTAAATAATGTTGAATCCGTAGATACAGATATGCTTGTTTATAAGGTTGGTGACAATGGAGAGACTTTTGGTTCAAAGGTTGATTATAGTCAACAACGTGCTTTAAACGGCTTTGATACCTATGGTGTTGCTAAAATTGATGGTAAAACTTTTTATTTAAAAAGTCCTATAGAAGATTATTTTTATAGAGACAAAGAATCAATTGGTAATTTGGCAACAGCTTTAACGTATTATAAATTGCCAAGCGGTAAATATTTGGTTGGTGGCTATTCTCAAATTGATAAAAATAGATCTGACGACCGTATGTCATACTGCTTGAACTATCTTGCTTCTGAATATGGTGATGGTAATTATTATAATAGTTTTTGTCCTTCGTTTAAGACAGAAGCTACTATTTGGTTAATAGATCCTAGCCAGATGAATGATGGCGATTTTATTAAAGGAACTCATGCACCTAGATATTTAGATATGGGGCGCGATGAAAATGTTATATCAACTGCTTCAGTTACGTCATTTGTTGAATTTGAAGGTAAAATTTATGCTTTAGGTTATTCTACTACAGAAGAATATTATGGAGTACGTGCATTTTCTCCAGTAGCAACATATTGGGGGATAACAGTTAATGAAACTGATAATACAGTTGAATTTGGCGAAATTTCTGAACTTAAAGATTTAGAAAGACCAGGCGAAGGAGATGGATGGAACGCTTATACTTGGGTTCAGAGTGTAAATAATAATGGTTATATCGTTGCTAATAGACAATTAAATAAATCTGAAAATTCTACATATGCAAGAAATTTAGTAATTAGTAAATTAACAGCAGACGGTAAAACAGAAAAAATAAGCTACCCATTGTTTGGAAATATTGCAAAAGGTTTTTCATCTGAAGGTATGTCTATCAATGATGATAACTTTGTGGTTGGATTATGTGATGATAGAGAATATTATAATGTTCCTACATCAGGTGGCTCTCCAAAACCAAAAGAAGCAATGTTTTATGATTTAAATGCAGCTAAGTTCTATAGAATTAATGACTTTATTTGTTCAAAGACTGATGGTAATGAAGATTGTTCTATTAATGGAGCATATTATTATATTGAAAGAGCTATAGACATTAACGATAAAAACTATATTTTAGCAACTGCATTTAAGTACGCTAACCAAACTGATTGGTCTAAGAGACAAAATGCTTCAGTTGTAACAGTTTTATTAAAACCAAATGATTCCACCTTTGTAACAGACGCTGAAGGAAAGAAGGCTATAAATGAATCTGAGATTGTTGAATATAATCGAGTTAAACCAAATTATTATAAGAAAGACAATGGCGGTGGAAGTTTTGGTGTGTTTGGTTTAATAATGCTTATGCTGTCAGCTGTTTTATTAAAGAGAAGAAAAGTGTAAGTAAATAGCGTAAAAGGAAAATTATTTAAGTAATAAATGAACTAAAATTTTACATTAATACTAAAACAGTATTTGTTTTATTCATTATTAAAAATAGTAGTCCCGACAATTTTGTCGGGCTATTTTTTTTTAATTATAGTCTAAAACTAATTATTTAAAATTTCGCAGTTTTATTTAGCTAAAATAAAGGTAAATTTAAATGAATTAAAATTGGTTAAATAATAATAAATGATATATATCATAAAAATTATACGTGTTTCTCTAAACTTATATTAGAAAATAGATTTTTAAAAGTATAAAAGTTATAATTTATTGAGTTTTTGTAATTAAAATACAAGCTTTAAGACGGTGGATGATTTAGAATTATATGTCTAAATCATATAAGATTAAGTAATTGTTTATTAACTGTATAGTAGTGTGCAGATTTAAGTTTAAGTAAAAGATAAAATTATTAGTAAGTAAAATAATAGAAAAGAAAAAATCATGGATGACGAATTAAAGCAAGCCTTAATGTGGCCAATGAATTATGACTTACATACGCACTCTAATGCCTCAGATGGTGAATATTCTCCATCTGAGCTTGTTAAGTATGCCAAAGATAGAAAGGTTGAAGTAATTGCTTTAACAGATCATGATACATGCATGGGGGTAGATGAAGCGATTGCAACGGGAAAAGAGATTGGCGTGCATGTAGTTACAGGTGTTGAATTATCAAGCCTTTGGCATTCCAATCAAATTCATATTGTAGGGTTATGTATTGATCATAAAAATGCATGCTTACAAGAGTTTATAAATAAACAAACAGAAAAAAGAGTTCAACGTGCAATTGAAATTGGTGAGAAATTAGAGAAATGCGGTTTTAAGAATGCATATGAAAAAGCTAAGCTTCTTTGTGCGGAAGGCGGAACTATAACTAGAGGTACATATGCGACTTTGTTGTATAACGAGGGAGCTGAAATGACTCAGGATAGATGTTTTGCTAAATATTTAGCAAAGGGTGGCAAGGCTTATGTGAAGCCTAAATGGGACGGTATAGATTGTGCCATCGAAGCAATTAAACAAGCAGGTGGACTAGCTGTTCTTGCTCATCCAAAATGTTATGACATGAATAACAAATGGTTAAGAAAGCTTATTACTGATTTTAAGAAGCAAGGTGGAGACGGTATTGAGGTAAGTGGAGTTATGATGAACCAAACGGATCGTGATTTTTTAGCTTCGCTTTCTTGTGAGTATGAGTTATTAGCCTCATGTGGTTCAGATTTCCATAGAATTAGAAACTTTGTAGATTTAGGTTTTAGACTTACTATTCCTGAAAAAGCTAAACCTATTTGGTACGATAGTCGATTTAGATTAAAGGTGTAAAATGAGTGTAGTTTTAGCTATTCATCCTGAAAATCCTCAACAAAGAAATATCCAAAAAGCAACAGAACTTATATCACAAGGAAAGGTTGTTGTATTACCAACAGATTCTGGCTATTGTTTGGCATGTACTCTAGAAAATAAGAGTGCAATGGAAAGAATTACAAGAATTAGAAATATAGATAAGAATCATAATTTTACTTTACTTTGTGCAAGCTTAAGTGAGGTGTCTAATTTTGCTCACGTAGATAATACCGCATTTAAGATTATAAAAAAATGTACTCCAGGTCCTTTTACTTTTATTTTAAAAGCTACAAAGGAAGTACCTCGTCGTTTAATGAATGAAAAGAGAAAGGATATAGGTATTCGTATTCCTAGTAATGCTATTATGAGAGAACTTTTATCAAATATTGGTTCTCCATTAATGAGTGTTAGTTTAATTTTACCGGGAAATGAAGTTGCTGAGAATAATCCTTATGAAATTGAAGAGGAATTAGGTAATCAGGTTGATTTAATTGTTGATGGTGGGTATTTAGAAGAAACTCCAACGACGGTTGTTAACATGGTTGATGACGTGATTGAGGTTATTAGAGAAGGGGCTGGTGATATCTCCTTACTTGATATTTAGTTTGTACTAAGTAATATTTTTTGTATATTGGTAATTAAGAGTAGTAATAATTACTAATATACATGAAATTCATTTTTGCTTATATGGTTATTTAATATAAGTTATATCAGTTAATTTTAGCTTTCTCATGAAAAAAATCTAAAAAATTGTTTGTTCTGTCTCATGAAAGGTCACAGAAATAAGTTAATAAAGTTGTTTAACGCTTATTCTAGTTCTAAAATTTATATATATGCATATTAATTAATAATATTATGAGAAAAAGTTATGGTGACTGAAGGAACAAACAAGAATAATAAAGCAAATGAAGAAGCTTTAAATCAAACAAAAGCAAATTTTTCTAATGATGAAATGAAAAGTAATTCACAGATTACTGTGGAATCTCAAAAACTTAATCAAGATGTTGTTAATCCTATAAAGAAGGTAGATGATCGTTTAGTTTTTTCATTAGATGTTTTTAATGAATTATCAGAAGAAGATTATCCGTCTCCTATTCCAAAGAAAGATGATGAATTAGCAAATGCTAATACAGTGTCTAATTCTATCTTCGACGAAATTGAAAAGGAAGAAAAGATAAAGCATCCTAGTATTATAAATGAAATAGAGAAAGAAAAAGATAAAGATGGTAAAGGTGAATTTGAGTATTTAAATGATGAAAAGGATAGAATTCTTTTAGAAGATATTGAAAAAGAACTTCAAGATAAGAAACATTCAGAAGAAATACATAATGATAAAGAATCCATTTCAGCTTCAACAGAATCGACATTAAGTAAAGAAGATAAATCTGATTTATCCGAAAATAATAAGAGTAAAGAAGTCGGAGAATCTGTTATTGATATGGTTAATACGCAAACTTCTGCTAATAAAAAAAGTTCTGAAAAATTAAATAGTACGTCTATCTCAAATGAAACAGATGGAGATAGTGAAGTTCATGATTTAGTATCGGCAGATGTTAACAATAAAATAAACTCAAAATCTAAATATAGAGTAAAAACAGATGCTAAAAAACCATCAGAAGTTATAAGTGTAATAAGTTGGTTCTTTTTGGTGTTGTTGACATTTATTCCAGGCTTAAATTTAATGATCTTAGTTGTTCTTGGCTTTAGTAAAGATATAGATGAACAAGTGGCTTCGTGGGCTAAAGCTTCTTTGATTATTTGGAGTGTTATTACTGTTTTGATTTTATATTGGTATCGTCATTTTATAGAACTGTTCTTATTGTAGGGTAGCCAAAGAGGTTACTGAAGTTTTAATAATCTTTTGCACCTTATTACGACCAAAGGGAATATTGAAAATATATAGAAAAGGTATATGTATTTAGAACGAATAGAAGTAACAGGTTATCGTGGAATTAGCCGCTTAACGATTGATCTAAATGTTCAGACTGTTTTAATAGGGGAGAACTCATGGGGTAAAACTTCCTTATTAAGAGGTTTATGGTGTTTGTTGGGTAATGGCAATATTCCATATGAGTTTGTGCAGGATGACTTCTATTCAGAGGTAACTGATTTTAACGAATCGAATGATAATAAATACAAATATTCGAGAGATCGTTTTGTAAGTTTTGTACTTACCTTTAGGGAGCGTGTATTAGGCGAAAGTCATGCTGCTAAACCATTGTCTGATTTTAAAAGCATATGGGTAAAGTCAAGTGATCAATATGCAAGAATTCATTACTATGTAAATGGTACTATGAATAAAAATGGTACAGTTTTTACAGAGCATGTTTTTTTAGATGCAAACGGTAATGTTATTCCAAATATTGATGACAATCTAGTAATGGAACTAATAGCTTTAAACCCTGTTTTTAGATTACGTGACGGTAGAACAGGTTTTGAAAACTATGATGACGAAGGCGAAGAAATTGAGGATGGGGTAAACCTTGAAATACAGACAAGAGAAGATAGAACCTATACTAGACGCAACTATTCAGAGTTAGAGGATAATATAACACGACTTTTTAGGTCTTATTTGAATAAGGATGGAAATTGTATATCTCCAAGTGTAATTAAGGACGGCATTCGTTCGGTTGAAATGTTGTTAGAACATTACTTTACTATTTTGCCTCCATTAGCAAGTAAATCAAATAGAATTATCAGAAAGTTTAATAAACGTGACTCTTATAGAAGTGTAAAGGAAATTGTATCTCGTCCTTTTGCTAATGATGCTTTTAACTCATTAGCTACATTGTTAAAGTTTAGTAAAAATAGTACCAAGAGATTTTTTTTGGCGATGATTGTTGGTTCACTTATCGAATCAAGAGGAGATAGAAAGATATCAAGATATGCGAAACCAATTTTGATATTTGAAGATATAGAAAGTCGCTTACACCCAACTGTTTTGTTAAATTTATGGCAAGTTATTGAACTTTTACCAGTTCAAAAGATTGTGACAACAAACTCAGCTGATTTGCTTTCATCTATTGGTTTGACAGATATAAGAAGGATATTTAGACATAAGAATGTTACTAAATCAACAAGCATAGATGAAAAGAAGTTTACTAATGAAGAACTCAGAAAAATAGCATTTCATATAAGAATCAATAGACCGATGTCTTTGTATGCTCGTTGTTGGATTTTTGTAGAGGGAGAGACTGAGATTTGGTTACTTAATGAATTTGCATCGATGCTTGGTATCAGTTTGCAAGCAGAAGGGGTTAGATTAGTTGAGTACGCTCAGTGTGGAGTAGCTCCACTAATTAAGTTAGCTAAGCAGTTAGGTATAGAGTGGTTATTATTAACAGATGGCGATGAAGCTGGGTATAAGTATGCAAGGCATGCTGTTAATGCTGGTAATGAGGACAGAGTAACAATCTTACCAAGTATTGATATCGAGCATTTTTTATATGAGAATGGCTTTGAGAATGTTTATAGACGCAACACAGGGGAAACTTCATTAAAGGGATTAAATGAAAATAAGATAATTGAGATTGCGTTAAAACGTAATACAAAACCTGGAATGGCGTTAGCGATAGTTGATGAGGCTAGATTGATAGGAAAGCAATGTGTTCCAGAGTTATTTCAGAAGATTTTTGCGCGTTCTCTAGTAAAATCCAACACGAGTTAATTGTAGAATCTTTTGATTATTATAAATTTTTTGATATTTTCTTTTGTAAAGCAATAAAAAAATATTTTTTTTATTATAAAAACCACTCAAATGTGATAAAATTTAACACGTTAGTTAATGCGTTTTGTGGTTAACGAAAGCTTTAAAGAATAACTATAATAAATACAGAATAAACAAGCATAGGAATCATATATTTAATGTCGCAATTAGAAAAATTGTATGATGTTTTTATTTCGTACGCTTCAAAGGATATAACTGTCGCAGACAAGGTATGTTCATATCTAGAGAGCGTAGGACATCTATGTTGGATTGCTCCAAGAAATATAGAACCATCAAATGACTATGCTGCCGAAATCATTAAAGGATTAGAATCTTCAAAAATCCTTCTTCTAATTTTATCTAAAAATTCAAATGAATCTGAGCAGGTTTTAAGAGAAGTAGAGCGTGCTGCAGGTAAGAGAATAAGAATCGTCGTACTAAATATTCAATACGTCGAAGCTTTATCGAAGTCATTGGAGTATTTTATAACTCAAAGACAATGGATCAGAGCTTATGATAATAGTGGAAAGCTAGATTTAAGTAGTTATGTTTTAAAGATTACAAGCGATACTGTAGAGCGTTTCAAGAATAGCCCTACGGATTTTGCCGTTCCAGAAACCGCTGGTGTTGTATATAAGCCTAGAAAACAACTTGTAAAGCAATTGATGTATGCGTTTATGCTAATGTTTATTTGCTTTATTTTAGTTTTAAATATAAAGAATGTTTTTGAAATTATTGGTTTTACAGGTCATAGAAACAATAGCTTAGTCAAGAAGGTTGATGTTTTAAAGGAAGGTGACATTATTACCTTCGGTAACTATAGAGGAAATCCTTTAAATTGGGCTATTCTAAAGAATAGAGCTGGACGTATTACGTTAATTGCGGTGCATCCGATAGCTTATAAACCATATGACGTTGCTCATGGGGGAATCTACTCAGGTATAGATTTTCAACAAAAACTTAGAAAATATTCAATGGATTCATCTGCAGAAGTATTTGTTAAGGAAATGATAAGAAACGATGCAGGTGAGCAGTTTATTTACTATAGAGGAAGCTCTGATTGGCGTTCTTCTGTATTACATACTTGGTTAAATTCGGCAGAAAATAATGTAAATTATCCTTCAGTAAAGCCTAGTGAATCTAACTTTAATTATTATGATTATGTTGATTTAAGAGAGGATATAAACAATATTACAGAGCCAGGATTTTTAAATAGCTTTAGTAAAGAACAACTACGTCATATGGTTCCTATTGAAGGAACAATGAGTTTGATTGTTGAACATAAAAAGTGTAAGTTCTATAGTAAACCTCTTAAAGAAATGAAGCTGTCTGATTTATATGAAGAGATGTGGGTTTTTGATTTCATAAATAATGATACAAAAAACTGTTATAGAATAATGTATAACGAGTTAGTTACAATACCGTCAAAGAGTGATGTTGCTAAAATTGTAGCAGGCTCAGAGGATATGGTTGATTATTCTTATTACTCTAACGGACGTAAAGTTAATTTAAAAGAGAACGTATCTTTTTGGACAAAGAACCCTTGTGGTATAACTCCATCAGCTGTATGTGTAGTTTCAGGTTCTAACTCAAACAAGAATGTTATAACGGTAAAACCTAAGAATGTTACCGACATGGCAGGGGTTTTACCAATAATTAAATTGAATTTAATAGATGCTATGTATGTAGAAGGTATGGGAAGAGTTAACATGCCTTATGTTATAAGGTGGCGAGAAAAATAATTGATACAATTTTCATTAAATGATTTATTAAAATATGAAGACATTGTTGTACAATGTCATGATAATCCAGACGCTGATACTTTAGCATCTGGATTTGCTTTATATAAATTTTTAAAAGCTAATAACAAACCTGTTCGTCTAGTTTATTCAGGTAGAGCTAAAATTGCCAAATCAAATATAGTGAAGATGGTTGAGCTTTTAAATATTCCTATTGAATATGTTGAACTTAATGAAAATTTTAGTGCCAAAGATTTGTTGATTACAGTTGATTGTCAGCATGGAAGTGGAAATTTAACATCTCTTGGTTATAAGCATTTAATAGTAATAGATCACCATATTCCAGATCCTTGTAGAACCAAGGCAGACGTTGAATGTATTATAAGCAGTTTTGCTAGCTGTTCTACTATTTTGTATCATTTATTATTAAAAACAGATTATGTATTAACTGATGATATAGATTTATCTACAGCTCTTTATTATGGGTTGTATATGGATACAAGTGAGTTATCAGAAATTCGACATATTGCAGATAAATATGCTCGTGATGAATTAAATGTAAATGATAAAATCTTTACTCCTTTACAAAACTCGAATTTATCAATGGAAGAGTTGAAGCTAGCTGGTAAAGCTATGTCTGATTATATTTACTATCCAGAACGTAAATTAGCAATTATAAGAACAGAACCATGTGATACTAATTTATTAGGTTTTATTGCAGATTTATTAGTAAGAGTAAATGAAGTAAATGTTGGTATTGTATATTCTGTTCTTGATGACCTTACAAAGGTTTCAATTAGAAGTTGTATTAGAGAAATTAGAGCGAATGAATTAGCATACTTTATTACTATGGACATAGGTGGCGGTGGTGGCCACTTAAAGAAAGCAGGCGGTTATTTCAGTAATGCTCTGTTAAAGAGTAATAATGTAAATATTGATGATGTAGCTTCATTTATTCATCAAAGATTTATTAACTTCTACGATAGTGCAGATTATGTATATTCAAATAGTTTCGCGATTGATGAGACTTATGGGGTATATTCAAAGACAAATTTAGTAACAGGTTTTGTAAGGACTGAAGATTTAGCACCACTAGGGACTAAGCTTTTACTAATGACTCAAGAAGGTAATGTTGTTACTATAGTGTCTCCTAAAAATTATATTATGGTTGGTATATTTGGAGAAGTTTATCCAATTGAGCAAGAAGTATTTGATGATACTTACATATGTTGTGATAAACCGTATGATATCGAATTTGATATAGAGCCTAGAGTAAAGAACATCGATAGAGAAACTGTTTATTTCTTAAATCAATATATGCATCCATGTATTAATCGAAAGGAACGTTATGTTTATGCTAAACAATTAGTAAGAGAAACAAAGGTTATCCACGATAAATGGGATTATGAGAACTATATGCTTGGTCTAAAGAATGACTTTTTAGTTTGTCATACTGAAAAGATCAATGATCCATATATAGTTAATCATGAAATATTCATGAAACAGTATGTTAAAGTAGAAAGTTTTAAAGATAAAAAGTAATGCATATCAAAGTAACAAGTAAATGTTTCAAAAGAATATAAACTTGTTACTTTTTTAATTTCATAAAAACTTTAGTTTATATAATAAAGTTAAAAAAGCGAGATGATATGTCGAATAAAAATGTTGTCCCATTTCTAAAATGGGCGGGTGGAAAAAGACAATTATTAGATGTGATTACGTCTAAAATGCCACAATCATACAATAACTACTACGAACCCTTTGTTGGAGGGGGGGCGGTATTATTTAGTTTACAACCAAAGAATGCTGTAATAAACGATATCAATGAATCCCTAATTAATGCTTACAAAGTAATTGTAAGCAATCCTCAAGAATTTATTTCCCAGATTCAATCTTTGGATTCCAAAATAGCAATAGGTGGGAAAGAGTGTTATTACTCACTAAGAGAAAGATATAACTTTAAACTAGTAAATAATGAGTATGATGTAGAGCTAGCTGCTTTATTTGTATTTATTAACAAGCATTGCTTTAATGGATTGTATAGGGTTAACGGTAAGGGATTGTTTAATGTTCCTTATAATAATAGTGTAAAAGAGTCTATTGATATAGATGTAATATTAAATGTTTCTGATTATCTAAAAAATGTAAAGATAATGTCTGGAGATTTTGAAAAGGCTTGTGTTAATGCTAATGAACATGATTTTGTTTTCTTTGATAGCCCGTATGCTCCGTTAAATCCTACATCATTTGAATCATACACAAAAGAGGGGTTTGATGTTAAAAGTCATGAAAGATTAGCCGAACTTTTTGATGAATTAACAAAAAGAGGTTGCTATTGCATGCTTACCAATCATAATACAAATTTTATAAATCAACTCTATGGGAACAAAGGGTATCATATAGATGTTGTAAGTGTGAAACGAATGATAAATTCAGATGCTTCTAAGAGAACAGGGGAAGAAGTTATTATTTGTAACTATTAGTGAATAAAAAAATACCTCAGTTGTATATTACTGAGGTATTTATTCTAAAATAAAAATCTTAATTAAGCATTACTTGTTAGCACAGCTTTTTATATCCTTTAAAAGCTTAGGAACAACATTTACGTTTCCACAAACAATGTTGCCACTTTCGTAATAGTCTGAACCACCTTCAAAGTCGGTAACTACTGCACCAGCTTCTCTACATAATAATTCGCCTGCACAGAAATCCCAAGGCTTTAAACATAATTCAAAATAACCATCTAATCTACCAGCTGCAACATACGCTAAATCTAAGCTTGCTGTACCAGCTCTTCTAATATCAGCACATTGGTCAAATACTTTACTTAAGATACTCTTGTAGTAGTATAGTAAATCTCTGTTTCTGTGTGGGAAAGAAGTTGCTAGGATTGTGTCATTTAAGCTCTTAGCTTGACCAACGCGAATCTTCTTACCATTTAATTGAGCGCCATCACCTTTAGCTGCTGTGAATAATTCGTTTCTGATTGGATCGAATACAACGCCTACAGTTGTAACGTTTTTAATTCTTAAACCGATTGAAACTGCTACATGTGGGATTCCCTTGTAGAAGTTTGTAGTACCATCAATAGGATCGATAATCCATACGAAGTCAGAATCTTTGTTTCCCATAATTCCAAATTCTTCACCTTTAACGCAGTGGTCTGGGTAAGATTTTAAAATTACGTCAGTAATTCTTTTTTCACAAATCTTATCAATATTAGTAACTAAGTCATTCTTAGCCTTTTCTTCTACTGATATGTTTTCATGATCTTCAAAGTTTAAAGATATTTCTTTACCTGCAGCTCTAGCTGCACGTATAGCTATGTTAAGCATTGGATGCATAATTTTCGACTCTATTAAAATGGTTAAAGAACAATACTGGCTAAGCCAGTCACAGTGAAGTTATTATACAATTATTTAAAATGAACAAGCAACATTAATGTGATTTTTGTCATAATATATATATAATATATTTAGTTTGTTTTTCATAAAGCTATTGTTGAATAGCTAATTTTGATTATTTGTAAATAGGTAGAAACGTATGGAAGATATCCTTAACTTTAATAAGGGGTCAGATTTAATTCAAGCAACTGGCTTATATGCTACAGCTTCTGATGTTTATGGCTTGATTCTTGGAATGATTTGTTCTGGAATGAAAATTAGTGATAAAGAATTTAGAACATCTCTTTCTGATGCTTTAAATGATGGTGAGGATTTATCATCAGATATCTTGAAGTGGATAAACGACCAAGCTAAAAGAATAGTTGATGAACTGTTAGAAGCTGAGGGTGTTAAGTTATTACTTCCTGATGATGAAACTGAATTGAAGTTTAGAATGATGTGTCTAATCGATATGATTAACTCGTTTAACTTAGGCTTTTCATACAAGCAGAATAGAATTGATAAATTAAGTAATGAAATTAAAGAATTTATCCAAGATTTATTAGCTATTTCAAATACAGATATCGAACATATAGAAGAAGATGAATCATTTGAAGAAGCTTATGTTACTGTATGTAGTCATGTAGAAGCTGGTGTTCAATTGTGTTTTGATGAGTTAGCAGCAAAGGAATATCCAAAGGAAAAGGATTTTCTTGTAGAAGATGAAGGTCAAGCTGTTGAACTGTCTGAAGAAAGAAAAGCTGCTCATATGATGGAAGAGAAATACTGGCTAAAACAATCAAGACAGAAAAATAGATAATTTTATTGAAACTATTAAAAAAACTTGAATAAAATTATGCTTTTATTTTAAAATTAAGCAATTTTGTATATTTTAATTTCTGTTTATATTTATTAAAAGTTAACATTATGTTGTGTGAATATTATATGTTAAATATAAGTAGAAAGCTTATATAAACAGAAATCTATAGATGTATTTGTAACTAGATAACAAGGAATTACAATGGCTTTACATCCACATGCAGGAAAATCTGCAAGACTTGAAGATTTAACTAATATCCCTCGTTTAATGTCTGCTTATTATTTAAATAAGCCTGATATGAGTATCCCAGAACAACGCGTTGCTTTTGGTACTTCAGGTCATAGAGGTAGTTCATTAAATTCAGCATTTACTGAATCTCATATTTTAGCAATCAGTCAAGCTATTGCTGAGTACAGAGTAAAGGAAGGCGTAACAGGTCCTTTATTTATTGGTATGGATACTCACGCTTTATCAGAAGCAGCTCTTGCTACTTCTGTTGAAGTATTAGCAGCAAATGGTTGTCAAGTTAGATTAGAAAAGGATTTTGGTTATACTCCAACTCCAGTAATTTCTCATTCTATTCTTACATATAATAAAGGTAGAACAAGTGATTTAGCGGATGGTATTGTTATCACTCCATCTCATAATCCTCCTCAAGATGGTGGTTTTAAGTACAACCCTACAAATGGTGGTCCAGCTGATACAGGCATTACAAAGTGGGTTGAAAATAGAGCAAATGAAATTTTAGAAAATGGCTTAAAGGACGTTAAGCGTGTAGACTTCAAGCAAGCTCTTCAAATGGATAACGTTCAACAAGTAGATATGAGAAAGCCTTACGTTGATGATTTGGTAAACATTATTGACGTTGAAGCAATCAAGAAGGCAGGAATCAAGATCGGTATTGATCCATTAGGTGGTTCAGGTGTTTATTACTGGGATTTAATCGCTCAAACTTATGGTTTAGATATTGAAGTTGTAAACTATAAGGTTGACCCAACATTTAGTTTTATGACATTAGACCGCGATGGTAAGATTCGTATGGACTGTTCAAGTCCATATGCAATGGCAAGTTTAATTAATTTAAAGGATAAGTTTGATATTGCTATGGCAAATGACCCTGACTATGACCGTCATGGTATCGTATGTAAGAGTGGTTTAATGAATCCTAATCACTACTTAGCAGTTGCTATTCAATACTTATTCACTCATCGTGAGCAATGGCCTGCTACAGCTGCAGTAGGTAAGACATTAGTATCTTCATCTATTATTGACCGTGTGGTTAAGGGTATTAATAAGGACTTAAAAGAAGTTCCAGTTGGATTTAAGTGGTTTGTAGATGGCTTATTCGATGGCTCTTTTGGTTTCGGTGGTGAAGAATCTGCTGGTGCATCATTCTTACGTAAGAATGGTGAAGTATGGACTACAGATAAAGATGGTATCATCATGTGCTTATTAGCAGCTGAAATCTTAGCTGTAACAGGTAAGGATCCTCAAACTCTTTACAATGAAATCAAGGCACAATACGGTGACCCATTATATAATCGTGTAGATGCAAGTGCTAACACAGCTCAAAAGGCGGTTTTATCTAAGATGGATCCATCTTTAGTTGAAGCTTCAACATTAGCAGGGGAACCTATTATCGCTAAGTTAACTGCTGCTCCAGGTAATGGTGCTGCAATTGGTGGTTTAAAGGTTGTTACTGAAAATGGTTGGTTTGCTGCAAGACCATCTGGTACAGAAGCAATTTACAAGATCTATATGGAAAGCTTTAAGGATGAAGCTCACTTAGCTCAAATCCAAAAGGAAGCTCAAGAAATTGTATCTGCTGCATTAGCTAAAGCAGGCGTATAATATAAACAGTTAAGTTTATAAAACTTACTAAAAACGCTTTATAGAAATATAAAGCGTTTTTTGTTTTTATTATCACAAAATGTGAATTTTACTAATTATCGAAACATATAATTGATGTATATTTAAACAATATTTGAAAAGTACAGTAGAAAAAAAATGATTTAAAACGAAGTTTTTACTCATTTAAAAGTGTGATATTAATCACATTTTGTTTTTGGTTGAAAAATTTTTGATGATTAAAAGATGATTCAAAATTTAAACACTTAACAAAACGTGATCTGTATCACATTATTTTGTGGTAAAAATTGGCGTTTTTTATACAGATTTCTTGATTTACCGTTTTGAAAGCGATTTATTTTCTAAATTATTCAATTTATGTCAATATTTTAGATGAAAATTGATCTAAATCAAAAAGTGCTGTTCTCCTTTTATGTACTATTCTCGTATAAGATTATTGGAAGTATGTAATATTGCTATATTTAAAAAGCTGGTTTTTATTTATACAGTAAGTACTTCTCTAATAAAGTTTATAAAATTGGTTTGATGCTCAATTTATTGAGTAAAAAAGGAAAAATTTACATATGGCTCAAAAAAAGACAAAGGCTGCAGCAACAGCTAATCCTTTTGATATTACAGCTGAACAATTTAAGGAAAAAGTTGTAAAGCATTTACATAGCACTTTAGCTTCAACTGAAGAAAAGGCTAGCAAGCAAGTATGGTGGAAGGCTACTTGTGCTGCAATTAATGAGTTTGTTTATGACCGTTTAACTAAGACTCAATTACCTCGTACATTCAAGGACAATCGTTCAGTTAACTATTTCTCAGCTGAATTCTTAATGGGTCGTTTAACTTTAAATAACTTATATAACTTAAAGTTATTTGATGTATGCCAAGAAGCTTTAAAGGACTTAGATATTAATTTAACAGACCTTTTAGAAGAAGAACCTGATATGGCTCTTGGTAATGGTGGTTTAGGTCGTTTAGCTGCATGTTTTATTGATTCATTAGCTACATTAAACTATCGTGCTGTTGGTTATGGTATTCACTATGAACATGGTTTATTCCATCAAAAGATTGTTGATGGTCGTCAAGTTGAAGTACCTGATGCATGGCGTGAATTTGGTAACCCATTAGAAGTATGTCGTCCAGATTATACTCAAGAAGTTTGTTTTGGTGGTTACGTAGAAACAAGATTTAAAGAAGATGGCAAGATCGAAAAAGTTTGGCATCCTGATAATGTAATTAAAGGTGTACCTTGGGATATCGCAGTTGTAGGTTACAAGGGTACAACAGTTAACGTATTAAGATTATGGGATTCAAGACCATTAGAATCATTAGACTTATCTATGTTCAGTGCTGGTAAGTTCAATGAATCTTTCTTAGAAAAGAACAAGGCTGAAACAATTTCTAAGGTTTTATACCCTAACGATCAAACTGATGACGGTAAGTTATTACGTTTATGTCAACAATATTTCTTCTGTGCATGTTCATTAAGAGATATTATCCGTCGTTATAAGAAGGTTCACGCTGATAAGAACGGTTTTGTAGATTTCTCTAACTTTGCAGATAGCACAGTAGTTCAATTAAATGATACTCACCCAACTATCGCAATTCCTGAATTAATGCGTATCTTAATTGATGAAGAAGGTTTAGATTGGGATAAGGCATGGGATATCTGCTATAAGGTATTCTCATATACTAACCATACATTATTACCTGAAGCATTAGAAAAGTGGGCAGTATACTTATTCGAAAGAGCGTTACCACGTCATTTAGAAATCATTTATGAAATCAACCGTCGTTTCTTAGAAAACGAATGTGAAAAGAACTTCCCAGGTAACGATTTTGTTAAGGCTAAGTTATCTATCATTGAAGAAGGCGATTGCCGCAAGGTTCGTATGGGTAACTTATGTGTAATCGGTTCTAACAAGGTTAATGGTGTTGCTAAGATTCACTCTGACTTAGTTAAGAATGATTTATTCCCTGAATTTGCTAAGATTTGGCCTGAAAAGTTCTGTAACGTAACTAACGGTGTTACTCCACGTCGTTGGATCTTATCTTGTAACCCAGAATTAGCTAAGGTTTACACAGAAGAATTAGGTACAGATGAATGGTTAACTAATTTAGACATGTTAAAGGATTTAACTAAGTTAGCTGATGACAAGAAGTTCCAAAAGAAATTCGTTGAAATCAAGCACGCTAACAAGGTTAAATTAGCTAAGGTTATCAAGGATGAAACTGGTATCGAAGTTGATCCAACAGCTATTTTTGATATCCAAATCAAGCGTTTACATGAATACAAGAGACAACAATTAAATCTATTATACATCTTAGCTTTATACCGTCGTTTATTAGCTAACCCAGATTTAAATATCAATAAGCATGTATTTATCTTCGGTTCTAAGGCAGCTCCAGGCTACAAGTTAGCTAAGGACATCATCTACGCTATTAACATGGTTGGTAAGCGTATTAACAACGATGCTCGTATCAAGGATAAGATCAAGGTTGTATTCATGCCTAACTACCGTGTATCTTTAGCAGAAAAGTTAATCCCTGCTGCTGATGTTTCACAACAAATCTCTACAGCTGGTTACGAAGCTTCTGGTACAGGTAACATGAAGTTAGCGATGAACGGTGCTGTTACATTAGGTACAATGGACGGTGCTAACATCGAAATCTTCGAAGCTGCAGGTGAAGAAAATAACGCAGTATTCGGTTTATTAGAACCTGAAGTTAAGGCAGTTAAGGCTGCTGGTTACAACCCATGGGATTACTACAATAACAATGTAGAAATCAAGGAAGCTTTAGATTGGTTAGATAGTGATTACTTCACACCAGGTAAGCCAGGCGAATTATCAAGCATCAAGCGTGCTTTATTAGATGGTGGTGATACTTACTTAGCATTAGCTGACTTCCAATCTTACTCTGATGCACATGCTCGTGTAGATGCTATGTACAGCGATAAGGTTCGTTGGGCTAAGGCTACAATCATCAACGCTTTAACTATGGGTACATTTAACTCTGACCGTTCAATTCAGGATTATGTAGACCGTATTTGGCACTTAGAAGCTGAACAATAATAGTTTGGCTAGAATTAGGTAAAACTAGTTCTTTAAATAATTAAGATAATGGCATACTGTTTAGTATGCCATTATTGTTTAATAATGGTTGTTCACGGAATGATCGGGATATAAGATTTGAAAAAGGGACAAAAATAATCTAAAGTTTAGACTTGAACCAAAAAACTAGAGATATATTTTATGCCCCATAATGTTCATAATATACATATAAATGGAAATTGCCA
>JAXJQF010000086.1:0-9681 GCA_036311285.1 Ruminobacter sp.
CAAATGCACGAGCTTCACCACCGAATGTCTTTGCAAATACATTTGTGATTGCAGCTGTTAATGTTGTCTTACCATGGTCAACGTGACCGATTGTACCTACGTTTACGTGGGTTTTTGTACGTTCAAATCTTTCCTTTGACACGATTATTTTCCTTTTCTTACAAATCCATCTAGGCACAACGCCTAGATGACATTAAAACAAATTACTTAGCTTGTCTTGCTTCGATTACTGCGTCAGCAATGTTCTTTGGAGTTTCAGCATAACGACCGAAATCCATTGCATAAGATGCTCTACCTTGAGTTTGAGAGCGTAAATCTGTAGCATAACCAAACATTTCTGCAAGAGGAACCATAGCACGAACGATCTTACCAGTTGGGCCGTCTTCCATACCTTCTACTAAGCCACGACGACGGTTTAAGTCACCAATAACATCACCCATATATTCTTCTGGAGTTTCTACTTCAACCTTCATTACAGGTTCAAGTAAAACTGGGCTTGCCTTCATGAAGCCAGCCTTGAATGCCATAGAACCAGCGATCTTGAATGCCATTTCTGATGAGTCAACTTCATGGTATGAACCATCAAAACATGTAACCTTAACGTCTACTACTGGGTAACCAGCTAATACACCGTTAGCGATCTGTTCTTGAACACCCTTATCAACCGCTGGAACGTATTCCTTAGGAATAACACCACCAACGATTTCGTTAACAAATTCGTAACCCTTACCTTCTTCAAGCGGAGCGATACGTAACCAGCAATGACCATATTGACCACGACCACCAGATTGACGTACAAACTTACCTTCAACTTCTGTTTCTGTACGAATAGTTTCACGGTATGCTACTTGTGGCTTACCAACATTAGCTTCTACCTTAAATTCTCTACGCATACGGTCAACGATGATGTCTAAGTGTAACTCACCCATACCTGAGATGATAGTTTGACCTGATTCTTCATCAGTGTGAACCTTAAATGAAGGGTCTTCTTGTGCTAAACGACCTAAAGCTAAAGACATCTTTTCTTGGTCAGCCTTTGTCTTCGGTTCTACAGCTACAGAAATAACTGGTTCTGGGAACTCCATTCTTTCTAAGATAATTGGAGCATCTTCAGTACATAATGTATCACCAGTAGTTACTTCTTTTAAGCCGATAGCAGCTGCGATATCACCTGCACGAACTTCCTTGATTTCTTCTCTCTTGTTAGCATGCATTTGAACGATACGACCAAAACGTTCACGCTTGTTCTTACCTGCGTTATAAACAAAGTCACCAGAGTTAACAACACCAGAGTAAACACGGAAGAATGTTAAGTTACCTACGAATGGGTCAGTTGCAATCTTAAATGCTAAAGAAGCAAATGGTTCGTTATCAGATGAATGACGTTCACCGATTTCACCGTTTGGTAATTCACCCTTGATAGCAGGTACGTCAGCTGGAGATGGAAGATAATTAATAACATTATCTAACATCGCTTGAACGCCCTTGTTCTTGAACGCTGAACCACAACAAACTGGAACGATTTCACAAGCAATTGTTCTCTTACGTAAACCTGCAACGATTTCTTCTTCAGTTAATTCTTCACCACCAAAGAACTTATCTAATAAAGCTTCATCAGCTTCTGCAGCAGCTTCAACTAATTGAGCACGGTATTCTTCAACTTGGTCAACCATATCAGCAGGAATATCTTTATATTCAAAAGTTAAACCTTGATCTTCAGAATTCCAGTCGATAGCCTTGCGCTTGATTAAATCTACCACACCTACAAATGAATCTTCACTACCTACAGGTAATTGTAATGGAACTGGGTTGCCCTTTAAACGTGTTCTGATTTGTTCAACAGCACGTAAGAAATTAGCACCTGTTCTGTCCATCTTGTTAATGAAAGCAATACGTGGCACAGAATACTTATTAGCCTGTCTCCATACTGTTTCAGATTGTGGTTGTACTCCACCTACAGCACAGTAAACCATTACCGCACCGTCTAATACACGCATAGAACGTTCTACTTCAACTGTGAAGTCAACGTGGCCCGGAGTATCAATGATGTTGATACGATATGGGTTCTTATGTTGTTGTGCCATACCCTTCCAGAAACAAGTTGTAGCAGCAGAAGTAATTGTAATACCTCTTTCTTGTTCTTGTTCCATCCAGTCCATTGTTGCAGCACCATCGTGTACTTCACCTAACTTGTGACTCTTACCAGTATAGAACAAAATACGTTCACTTGTAGTTGTCTTACCAGCATCGATGTGAGCAGAAATACCGATGTTACGATATAGCTCAATAGGAGTTTGACGAGCCATAGTAATATCCTCTATATAATAATTCTAATTTAGAACTATATTAAAACCAAAAAAACTACCCAATCTCAAAATCAGGTAGTCACATCTTTTTACCAACGATAATGAGCAAAAGCCTTATTAGCTTCAGCCATACGATGTACATCTTCACGCTTTTTAACTGCATTGCCTTTGTTTTCAGCAGCATCTAATAGCTCACCTGCTAAACGTTGAGCCATGGATTTTTCACCACGGGAGCGTGCGGCGTCTACTAACCAACGCATTGCTAATGCATTACGACGTACTTGGCGAACTTCTACAGGAACTTGGTATGTAGAACCACCAACACGGCGTGACTTAACTTCTACTGTAGGGCGAATATGATCTAAAGCTTCTTCAAAGATATCTAAATGTGGCTTACCACTCTTTTCAGAAATAATATCTAACGCACCATATACAATACTTTCAGAAACAGACTTCTTACCATCAACCATAACTACGTTGATGAACTTAGCCAATAATTCTGAACCAAACTTTGGATCAGGTAAAATCTTACGCTGACCAACTACACGACGTCTAGGCATCTTAAAATCCTCGTATTTTCAGGGTTTCCCCAAAACTTTATAAAAATTTAACTATTTCTAGCTTGGCCTTACTTAACGGGAATCCATTAAGCCTTAGGCTTCTTAACACCGTACTTAGAACGGCTTTGCTTACGGTCTTTAACACCAGCGCAGTCTAAAGCACCACGAACTGTGTGATAACGAACACCTGGTAAGTCCTTAACACGACCACCACGGATTAACACAACACTGTGTTCTTGTAAGTTATGACCTTCACCACCAATGTATGAAGAAACTTCAAAACCATTAGTTAAACGTACACGACAAACCTTTCTGATAGCTGAATTAGGCTTCTTAGGAGTTGTAGTGTAAACACGAGTACATACACCGCGCTTTTGTGGGCAAGCTTCTAAAGCTGGAACTTTATTTTTTACAACTTGCTTAACACGTGGCTTACGTACTAACTGATTAATAGTTGACATTAATTAACGCTCCCACTAAATAAAAATAAACACGCTAACATTACTGTTAGCAAAAAGTCGATCAATTATACTCTTAAAATATTAAATTGACAATAAAAAATGAACAAGTTCACAAAACTAAGATTTTGTTATTTCCATGTCAAAGGTGAACCGTGTTTTTTGATTAGTTTTAGCAAATATTCATAAGTAACATCTTTGCCGCACCAAAGAGATATATTATTAGCAAATAAATCAGGAGTTAAAGAATACAAGTGTTCAATTCCTTCTAATCTTTCGAACAACTTTTCATCCTGAAACGCAAAAACAGCCTCTCCAACTAAAAACAAAATATCATCGCTTTTTATTTCATTAAGACATTTCTCTAAACAATCAGATTTTAATGGACTTGTACTTACAACATGAATCATTTCTATATATCCCTACAACATAAATTTATGTTTTGCATTTCTTAATCTTTCTTGTAATTCTAAACTATCAACAACCTTGATATAATCATGAAGCATTTTCTTATTGTAACTATATTTTTTTAAATTCTCTTTATCCACAAATATGTTATCCACATCATACAACTCAAATAAATTTAAAAGTTTTGAAATATTTCTTCCTCCGACCTGTGAATAATCATACTCATAGTCTTTCAATAAATACTTTAAAGAGTTACTTCTAAATTCAATATATAATTCCTCGTTGTAAACACTTAAGCCAAGTATAAAATCAATGATCTCTTTAGCATTTGTAGAGGAAAAGGTTTCAACAATGACAGCAATACTCATAGATTTATCACTCTGTCAGATTCAGATATAATCTTAGAAAATTCAGATAAACTTGATAGTTTCATGTTCTTATCATAAAGCTCATAAATACCACGCTTTTTTAACGCAGTTTCACATAAATAGAATTTCACGCCTTTTTTAATCAAAAACTCAATTTGTTCTGAATAATTAAATTCATCCGATGCTATATCTAATGAAGTAAGTGAAAAATAAATTGAATCTGCGTATAACAAGACACTTAAAGAATCACCATAATCTACTATAGCATTAGCTATCTTGAAAAAATGAAACAGTGTATTCATAGAATATGGTGATTCATATAGTACTATCGAAAAGTTCATAAAACTAATCTTTGTATGCAACTAACTCAACTTCACAAAGTACATCTTTTGGTAATCTAGCAACTTCTACACAAGAACGAGCAGGAGCATTTTCACCAAAAAATTCAGCATAAACTTCGTTAAATGCTACGAAATCGTTCATATCCTTGATAAAACAAGTAGTTTTAACAACATTTGAAGCATCCATACCCGCTGCCTTTAATACATTAGTCAAGTTTGTACAAACTTGTCTAGTTTGAACTCTAATATCACCATCAACAATTGTATTAGAAGTAGGTTCTAATGCAATTTGACCTGATGTAAATAAAAAACCATTAACTAATGTAGCTTGAACATATGGACCAATTGCTGCAGGAGCTTCATTTGTACTTATAACTTTCTTTGACATAAAAACCTCACACTAAAAATAATGCCATATCATACGATAATAAAAAAATAAAAATCAACTATAAATATTTAAATTATTGTTTTTAAGCATTAATAAAAAATAGAGCTGACATAATCAGCTCTATTATTTTTCAAAATCTAAGAAAATTAAATTACTTTAATTCAACCTTAGCACCTGAAGCTTCTAATTCTTTCTTTAATGCTTCAGCTTCTTCCTTAGAGATGCCTTCCTTGATCTTAGCTGGAGCAGATTCTACTAAATCCTTAGCTTCCTTTAAGCCTAAACCAGTAGCTGAACGAACTGCCTTGATAACAGCAACCTTGTTAGCACCAACATCTGCTAACACAACGTCGAATTCTGTCTTTTCTTCAACAGCAGCGCCTGCAGCAGCAGGACCAGCAACAACTGCAGCAGCAGCAGATACACCAAACTTTTCTTCCATTGCTGATACTAATTCAACAACTTCCATTACTGACATCGCTTCGATAGCGCTTAAAATTTCTTCTTTAGTCATTTGAAATATTTCCTAAAATTAAATTAAAACTATGTTACTAAATTACGCAGCTTCTTTAAGCTTATCACCTAAAGCAGCTAAAGTGCGAACAAACTTACCAGCAGCAGCTTCCTTCATAGTAGCCATTATCTTAGCAATAGCTTCTTCGTATGTAGGTAATGTAGCTAGCTTGTCGATTTGTTCAGCTGAGATGAATTCACCTTCAAAAGCAGCAGCTTTAATATTGAACTCTTTATTTGTTTGAGCAAATTCTTTGAACAAACGTGCAGCAGCACCTGGGTGTTCCATAGAAAATGCAATAAATGAAGGTCCAACTAAAGTGTCAGTGATGCATTCAAACTCTGTACCTTCTACAGCTCTCTTTAATAATGTGTTACGAACAATACGTGCGTCTACATTATTGTCACGACATAACTTACGTAAAGATGTCATGCTAACAGCGTTAGTACCACGAGCATCAGCTACAACAACTGACTTTGCTTGCTTGGCAATCTCAGCAACTTCAGCAACAATCGCCTTCTTGTCTTCGATTAATAATGCCATTTAGCAATTACTCCTTGGATTCTTACAATATGCAAGATAAATGCTCTTCCGAGCCCCTTGGAAATAATCCAGATAACCTGGGATTCTTTCCGTCTACGCAGGAAATTAAGGTTCCCCACCTGCGGTCTTTGACGGGAGATAACTCCCGACAAATGGTTTTAAAATAAAACCAAAAAAACTATTAGTCTGCTAACGCATTTCTATCAAGAGCAACACCTGCACCCATTGTAGATGCTATGCATACTTTCTTGATATATTGACCTTTAGCTGTTGCAGGCTTTTGCTTCTTAATAGCAGAAATTAAAGCATTTAAGTTGTCAACTAAGTCTTCTGACTTAAAGCTTACTTTACCAATTGCAGCTTGGATGTTACCTTGCTTGTCATTTCTGTAACGAACTTGACCAGCTTTAGCATTCTTAACTGCTTCTGCAATATTAGGAGTAACAGTACCAACCTTAGGATTTGGCATTAAACCACGTGGACCTAAGATAGTACCTAATTGACCTACTACTCTCATTGCATCAGGAGAAGCGATAACTACGTCAAAAGAAATTTCGCCTTTCTTAACTTGAGCAGCTAAATCATCCATACCTACATATTCTGCACCTGCTGCCTTAGCTTCTTCAGCCTTTTCACCTTGAGTGAAAACAGCAACCTTAACAGACTTACCAGTACCGTGAGGTAATACTACTGAACCTCTAACTGTTTGATCTGACTTCTTAGCATCAATACCTAATTGAACACTAACTTCTACAGATTCATCAAATTTGCAAGTAGCAAACTTAGAGATAATTTCAAAACCTTCTACTGGAGAGTATTCTTTAGACTTATCAACACCTTCTTTGATAGCCTTCATGCGCTTTGATAATTTTGCCATTGTATTAATCCTCTACTACTATACCCATTGAACGTGCAGTACCAGCAATAGAACGAGCAGAAGCTTCAGCGTCAGCACCTGTCATATCGCCATCTTTCTTAGCAACGATTTCTAATAATTGAGCCTTAGTGATCTTACCAGCAACTTCTTTACCAGGCTTGTGAGACGCACTAGTTATTCCTAATGTCTTCTTAATTAAGAAAGAAGCAGGAGGAGTCTTTAATACAAATGTAAATGATTTATCAGCATATACAGTAATAATTACAGGAACAGGTGATCCTTTTTCCATCTTATCTGTACGTGCATTAAACGCCTTACAGAATTCCATAATGTTAACACCTTGTTGACCTAAAGCAGGACCAACTGGAGGTGCTGGGTTCGCCATACCAGCTTTAACTTGAAGCTTTACGTATGCTTGAACTTTTTTAGCCATTTTAATTCCTTATATTTGGGTCTAACGCATAGCCTCAAACTACGCTCCCCTAAATAATTACGATTAATAATTTAGTTAATACTAAAATAACAATGCGATTATATACATTTTTTTAAAATATTCAACAAAAAAAGAAAAAGTATTGAATAATTTTTACTCAATACTTTTCAATTTTTACATAAATGTATTTAAAATACTATTACGAATCTTTTTCAACTTGTGAAAATTCTAACTCTACAGGCGTTGCACGACCAAAGATCGCAATTGAAACCTTCAAGCGATTCTTTTCATAGTCAACAGCTTCAACAGTACCAGTAAAGTCTTTAAACGCGCCGTCTTTAGCTCTTACAACTTCACCAATTTCAAACTTAGTCTTTTGAGTTGGAGAAGCCTCAGTTTGCTTCAACTTATCTAAAATAACTTGAGCTTCAGCATCAGAGATAGGTACAGGCTTATTTAAAGTTCCGCCAACAAAACCTAATACTTTATCAGTGTGACGAACCAATAACCAAGACTTTTCTGTCATTTCCATTTTAATTAAAACATAACCAGGAAAAAACTTTCTTTCAGATTCATGTTTCTTTCCATCTCTGTATTCTTTTACTTTTTCTTTTGGAACCAAAACGTCCTCAAAGTAATCTTGCATACCTTGTAATTCGATTTGCAATTTAATGCTTTCAGCAACCTTTTGTTCAAATCCAGAAAAAGCCTGAATAACATACCATTTCTTTGGACCATGTTTAACATCAGTCTGTGTCTTTACATCATCACTCATAAACAAATCCCTTTTAGCTTAAAGCACCTAATATAGCACCAAAGATAAGATCAAAAATACAAAGCATAACTGCTACTAAACACGCTACAACACAAACAATAACTGTTGTTTGTCTGGTTTCCGGCCATGTAGGCCATACAACCTTACGTAATTCATTTACAGATTCTTTAGAAAAAGTTACAACCTTCTTACCTTGAGTTGTAAATACAAGTACTAATAATGAAACTAAAATTAATACAATTAAACCAATTCCTCTGAACAAAGAATATAAAGCATTTTGTTCAAAAAATTCGCTATATTGCTTTAATAGTACGTAATTACCACCAATTGCAAAAACTAAAATTACAGCTGATAAAATCCAAAGTACTACATTCTTTGCATTTGAAACATCTTTAACTTCAACTTCTTTTTCTTTCATCACTGTTTTATTTTTTGACTGAGAAGCCATAAATACTCCTGGGCTAATACCCTTGTTTCAAAAAAGCCCCGAATAAACGGGGCTTTTTCTTTTAAAGCTTGTTACTCATTATTCAATAACTTTAGCAACAACACCAGCACCTACTGTACGACCACCTTCACGGATAGCGAAACGTAAGCCTTGTTCCATAGCGATTGGGTGGATTAATGTTACGATCATCTTAACATTATCACCAGGCATTACCATTTCTGCATCACCTTCTAATTCGATTGTACCAGTGATATCTGTTGTTCTGAAGTAGAATTGTGGACGGTAACCCTTAACGAATGGAGTATGTCTACCACCTTCATCCTTAGTTAATACGTACACTTCTGATTCGAACTTAGTGTGTGGAGTGATTGAACCAGGCTTAGCAACAACTTGACCACGTTCAACTTCATCACGCTTAGTACCACGTAATAAGATACCAACGTTTTCACCAGCACGACCTTCGTCTAATAACTTACGGAACATTTCTACACCTGTACATGTAGTCTTTGATGTAGGACGAATACCAACGATTTCAATTTCGTCACCAACATGGATAATACCACGTTCTACACGACCTGTTACTACTGTACCACGACCAGAAATTGAGAATACGTCTTCAATTGGTAATAAGAATGGGTGATCAATGTCACGAACAGGATCTGGAATGTAGCTATCTAATGTTGTAGCTAATTCGATAACCTTTTCTTCCCATTGAGCTTCGCCATTTAATGCACCTAAAGCTGAACCACGGATGATTGGAGTGTCATCACCAGGGAAATCGTATTCTGATAATAAATCACGAACTTCCATTTCAACTAAGTCTAATAATTCTTCGTCGTCAACCATATCACACTTGTTTAAGAAAACAATGATGTATGGTACGCCTACTTGGCGTGCTAATAAGATGTGTTCACGTGTTTGTGGCATTGGACCATCTGTAGCAGCTACTACTAAGATCGCACCATCCATTTGAGCAGCACCAGTGATCATGTTCTTAACATAGTCAGCGTGGCCTGGGCAGTCAACGTGAGCGTAGTGACGATTTGATGTATCGTATTCTACGTGTGATGTATTGATAGTAATACCACGAGCCTTTTCTTCTGGTGCATTATCGATTTGATCAAATGCACGAGCTTCACCACCGAATGTCTTTGCAAATACATTTGTGATTGCAGCTGTTAATGTTGTCTTACCATGGTCAACGTGACCGATTGTACCTACGTTTACGTGGGTTTTTGTACGTTCAAATCTTTCCTTTGACA
>JAXJQF010000087.1:0-5014 GCA_036311285.1 Ruminobacter sp.
AACGATAGCGCTGTTGAACCACCTGTAACCATTCCGAACACAGAAGTGAAAAGCAGTTGCGCCGATGGTAGTGTAGCATTCGCTATGTGAGAGTAGGTCATTGCCAGGCTTTTTATTTTCTATTGTGCTGATATGGCTCAGTCGGTAGAGCACACCCTTGGTAAGGGTGAGGTCCCCAGTTCGATTCTGGGTATCAGCACCATCTGAGTATTTCTAATTACTTATTAAAATTCATTTTATTTTAAATATCTTGATTTGTTTTGTTATTAATCAAGTATTTATATTTATAATCTTGAGATTATTTGTTTATTTTTAACACTTTATTAGTTTGATTGAAAAAAAACAATAGCTTTAACTATTATAATTAAAGCTATTCATTTTTTGTTTGTGTGTTAGTTTTAAATGTTATTCGATTGCATTATGTGGTTGTTCAACTACTTTAACTGATTTTTCCATAAATTGTCCATCTCTTAGGATCTTAAAGGTAAGGATATTACCTGGATGTGTATCAGCAACAATTTGCATAGCATTTAATAAATTTATAGTATCTTCATCGTTAATTTCTAAGATAAAGTCGTTTATTTTTAGTATATCTTTAGATGGACCAAGAGGGTGAATATTAGAAATTACAATTCCTTTATATTCTTTGTTTTTATAAATAATATTAGCTTCTCTTGCATCTAATCCAAGGTATCCTCTTATTACTCTTCCATTAGTTATAATTTCATTCATAACAGCAAGAGCTAGTTTGTATGGAATAGCAAAGCCTACTCCATGTACCTTTGCTGTTTCGCTAGATAATGTAGCTGTTGTAATTCCTATAAATTCACCATTTGTGTTGACTATTGCACCACCTGAGTTGCCTTCGTATATTGGAGCGTCTATTTGAATAAGTTCTTGCAGTCCTATTCTTAAACCTATAGTGTTAAATCTTGTTATACCGCTTCCAGTTCTTCCAGTTGCACTGATTATTCCATTTGTAATTGTTTGTCCTAAATTATATGGATTTCCAATAGCAAGAATAATGTCACCTAGGTGAATTGTGCGTTCATGATTAATTTTTACTGTTGGTAGTTTGTCTTTTGTGTCAATTTTTATAACGCCTATATCTGTTCTTTTATCTAAACCAATAAGTCTAGCTGAATAGGTTTTTCCATTACGCAATTGAACCTTAATAATAGAAGCTGGAATGTTATCATGAGTAATAACATGGTAGTTTGTAAGGATATAACCTTCTTCTTTTATAATAACCCCCGAAGCAGAACCAAGAGTTACTAATTCATTATCAATATATTCTTGAGTAATTATATTTACAACAGCTGGTGCACTTTGTCTTATAGCCTTTTTATAGCTATGAGGTTCGTTTGTAATTAGGTTAACTATATGCTCTGTTAACGTTGAATTTGTTATTAACTGGAGCCCATAAAGAAAACCTAAAAATATAATGGTTTTGAGTAATAAATTTATTAATGTTTTCATTTTTTATTAGCAACTTGTAATTAGTTATGTTGTGTGAATATGATAATAAACTAAGAATTATTATGACATTTTTTTATGAGAAAATATTCAATAAGCATTATAAATATAACAAAAACCTCAAGTTTATTGAATAACTTGAGGTTCTTTCAATTTTATCGTCTTTATAATTAGATGTTTTGAGTTATATAGATTTTTGAGTCACCACGCTTAATGTATAAAGAGATAAAGTTCTTAGACTTACTAACAGCTTTTCTTAAATCATTAATACTATTAGTCTTAGTTCTATTTACCTCTAGAATAATGTCACCTTGCTTTAATCTAAATTTATTAGGAACCTTTGGATCTAGGTTCTTAACAACCAACCCCTTACTATCATCATTATTTTCTAAAGTTATACCTTTGAATATAACTAAATCTTCATCATTATCAGAAATTTTGCTGTCTTTTGGAGCTGTTAATTTTACTTTTATTGTTTTGTATTTACCATCTCTAAATATCTTTAGCTTAACAGTTTTGTTTGCACCTACCGTTGCAATTTTTGCACGAAGTTGGGCAAAGTTTTTGATTTCAATATCATCTATTTCTGTAATGATATCTCCAGGCTCTAGATCTGCTTCATCAGCAGCAGAGTCTTCTAAAACTTCATTAATGAATGCTCCAGTTGTCTTTGGGTAATCAAAGTTCTTTGCTAATTCTTCAGTAACTTCGCTACCGATGATACCAAGCATACCTCTTGATACCTTACCGTCAGTTATTAATTGATCAATGATAGATTTAGCCATGTTAGAAGGGATAGCGAAACCTATACCGATATTACCACCAGCTTTACCTAAGATAGCGGTATTAATACCAATTAACTCACCTTTAAGGTTGATTAAAGCTCCACCTGAGTTACCAGAGTTTATTGCAGCATCTGTTTGAATAAAGTTTTCGTAATTTTCAATGTTTAATCCTGAACGTCCTAATGCACTAACGATCCCCATTGTAACCGTTTGGCCAAGTCCAAACGGATTTCCGATAGCTATAGCATAGTCTCCAACTCTTAATTTATCAGAGTTAGCAAATTTAATTTCAACAAGATTTGAAAAATCTTTTAATTCAAGTAAAGCAAAGTCAGTTGATGGATCTGTTCCTTTTATTGTTGCATCGAAAATTCTACCGTCATGTAATGTTACTTTAATTTTTGAGGCATCATCAATAACATGGTTGTTTGTAATTACATAACCTTTTTTTGCATCAATAATTACACCTGATCCTTGTGCTGAGAATTTGCGTTGTTCTTTTTTTGGCATTTGTCTAAAGAAGAAACCAAATTCTTCAGGAATACCCATGAAATTATTGTTAATTTCTTTATTACCCGTAACGGATATATTTACAACTGCTGGTATTGTTTTTTCAAGTACAGGAGCTAAGGTTGGAATCTCTTCACTTTTGTTATTATTTGCCGTAAAGATATCAGGGAGTAAAGAAGCTTCTGCTGTAAATTGGGTTAAAGCTAATGAAAGGCTGGTAGCTATAAGTAGTTTTTGGTATATCTTCATATTTAGTCCTTATTATTAAATTTGTTTTACTAATTTATGGATAATAATTTTTTTAATAATTATCATTCGATTTGACAACTAATAATAGTAAAAGTTCACTATTTTTATCTAATTATGTGGCTATAAAAAATTAATTTTTTGAAGAAACTCAAAAAAAATGATTTTTTTTTAAAAGTGTAGTATTATATGCGAACCCACAGCGTTACTGCAATCGAGGACTTTATCTCGAAGGGGGTAAAGAAATCGAAAATTGAGTGCTAGTTTAAAGAACTAGTTTTGTTTTTAACTATTTTATTAGTTGGGTTTAATAAATGAAATCATTTGTAGCTACACCAAGCACAATCACTCGTGATTGGTATTTAGTTGATGCTAGTGGTAAGACTTTAGGTCGTCTTGCTACAGAAATTGCTACACGTTTACGTGGTAAGCATAAGCCAGAATATACTCCATTTATGGATACTGGTGATTATATTGTTGTTATTAATGCAGAAAAGGTTGTTGTAACTGGTAACAAGACAACAGACAAGATGTATTATGCACATTCAGGCTTCCCTGGTGGAATTAAATCTATCTCTTTTGATAAGTTAATTGCTAGCAAGCCAGAAATGGTAATTCAATCTGCTGTTCGTGGTATGTTGCCAAAGGGACCTTTAGGTCGTGCAATGTTCCGTAAGTTAAAGGTATATGCTGGTAGCAATCATGATCATGTTGCACAGCAACCACAGGTTTTAGACATTTAAGGAAGTAAAAAAATGGCAGAAAATCAATACTACGGTACAGGTCGTCGCAAGAGTTCTACAGCTCGTGTATTTATCAAAGTAGGTACTGGTAACATTTCAATCAACAACAAGCAATTAGACGTATATTTCACACGTCCAACTGCAAGAATGATTGTTCGTCAACCATTAGAATTACTTTCTATGACAGAAAAGTTTGACTTATACATCACTGTTAAGGGTGGTGGTATCTCTGGTCAAGCTGGTGCTATCCGTCATGGTATCACTCGTGCATTAATGCAATATGATGAGTCATTACGTCCAGAATTACGTAAGGCTGGTTATGTTACTCGTGATGCTCGTTGTGTTGAACGTAAGAAGGTTGGTTTACACAAGGCTCGTAAACGTCCACAATACTCAAAGCGTTAATACGAAATTTTTTCATATTCAAAACCCCATTTATATGGGGTTTTTTATTTTTTGTTGATTAATTAAAAGTTTTGTTATTAAAAACTCGTTTTATATTGTTTATTCATTACATTTACTGTATTAATATGTTAATATTACAGCTGTTTTGTTTAAGGGAATAATTGATGTCAAAAGAAATAATAATACCACCATGCAGACCTTATATATTAAAAGCTATGTATGATTGGTTGGTAGATGTTCGTTTAACTCCATTAATTACAGTTGATGTAAATCATCCTGATGTTGTTTTGCCTTTACAATTTGCTCAAAACGGAATTATTGTACTAAATATTTCACCTATGGCTGTAAGACATTTAGAGATGGATAAAGAATCATTATCCTTTGGAGCAAGATTTGGTGGAGTTCCACATGAAGTGTTTGTACCTATGATTGCAGTTACTTCTATTTATGCTGAAGAAGATCCTTCTTTAGGTATGTACATGTTCCCTGAAAAAGCATATGAAGATCCTAATTACACTACAAAACAAAAGCCTAAGCCTATTTTAGCTGCTGTAGAACCAACTAAAGAATCAGAATTAACTAGCGAGCAAGAAGAAGTTAAAGACGATTCAGATGTGCAATTAGATAATGTTACTACTATAGATTCTCATAAGAAACCAAGTTTTGAAATAGTTGAATAAAAATCATAACTTAAAATAAAAACCTCAGAAATGGAGTGACCCCCATAAGTTGAACAAATAAAACTTATGCTTATTCTAAGGCTGAATTTCTTACTTCACAAGGAGTTCGGCCTTTTAATTTTTTCTGTATTCTATCATTGTTGTAATAATAGATATATTTCTCCATCGC
>JAXJQF010000088.1:0-1638 GCA_036311285.1 Ruminobacter sp.
ATTTAAGTACAATTACTTTAATGTTATCTTATTCAACTCATTAAACTAGCATTATTTTAACCTTATTATAGTACTTTACTTATTATACCATTATTTTAATGTTTAATAACGTTATAATAGTTGTAGTACTTTAATAAGGTTATATATAGAACACATGTATGTAATGATGTAAGTTACAATATTACATAAAATTTTTTAGTTAAAACATCTTTAATATAATAAAAGATATTACATCAAAGAACAAAAAAAACAGAACATCTGTGCGATGTCCTGTTTTTTGATTTGAAATTCAAATCTTATTTTTTAAAGGTTACTATAAGCCCATAAATGTTATCGCTTGGAATGACTTCCAGTTGATTTACTTTAATCTTATTATAACCCTTAATATCTAGGGTATCTCTGAGATACCCTACAATGCTTAAAGTAAGGTTATTATAAGTGAACTTTTTAAACTCTGAAGTTTCTTTCGTCTGTTCATCCCTTAGACGTACTTGCAAGCTCTTTATGCCATTTGTTGAGTGATTATTAACGAACGCTAGAAATTTTTCTAGGGCGCTCACGCTACCGCAGAAAGTAGTTTCAAATACAAAAACTGCGCCCGTTTTTGTGTAGTTAAATTGAACGCCTGCACGCTTATCTTTATCGAGTGCAATCTTGTACGCTCTGACAGCTTGCGCCGTTTCTGTCGTTCTAGCACAGCTGAATCTAAACTGTACACTTCTCCCACACTTAACAACCTTTGCGCCTGTTGTGGCGTTTGTATCCACAATAGGTAAATCCCACACATCACGGAAAAGGTAATTAGCCTTCCCGTAAACGGGAACATTGACAAGTTCGTTGTTGTACTCTGTCATTGTGGCTTTACGCCACACCTGACCGTCATAAACGATTGGTAGTCTCATACTGTTCTTCTTTCTACCACCTGTTGAAGGTGGATTTAAAATACTTGTTTTTGCTCTCCCTTATTGTTCCTAAAATTCTTTCTGTAGTGTTCTTATAATGTTTTATGTTCTTATCTCCTTTATACTTCTTCTACAATATAGATTGAATTGCTATTCTTTTTCTCAAAAAATAAATTGTTGTAATGATAACCTCTAATAATGAGCTTTACATCTGACCCAAAATAAGTACCATAGTTAGACTCACTTCCTGTCATGATATCAACCTTGGTTACTTTGTACCTTCTAGAATCATCAATTAACTTCACCATCTTAGTCATTGTTTTACCCTTTCTACCACCTGTCAAAGGTGGATTCAAAACTTTTTTGTTCTCCTTTGCTATGATTATAATATAAAGGTTTTGAAGGCGAAAAACTAGTAGTAAAACTACCAAAAAAATTAAATTTTATCTTATGTTTTTGTGCAATATGCACAATGCAATCTATTCTTCATAACATCATATAAATATATAAATACAATTATTATATTGATTTTTGTGCAATATATACAACTTATCCATATCTGAAACTGATATGTTTTGTGCAATATTACAACAGGATTTAGTACAATCAGAACCTTTAATATAATAATCTTTATTACAACTATCTAACCTTATTGTTGTAACATTCATTACTACATCTGTTTTTAAAATTTCAATTTTATTTTTCCTCACCTCAACGCACGCACGTTTCCCCACAA
>JAXJQF010000089.1:0-1872 GCA_036311285.1 Ruminobacter sp.
ATAAATATGTTGTAAATGTCATAATAAAAATGTCGAAAAAAAAGCATTTAAAAAATGCATAATTTGATTAAAAATACTTTTTGTAAATGAATTTAATTTATAGCAAAGGTATTTTTATGAGAACAGATATTTTTGATTTTATTAGGACAATTATTATGAATGGTATAAAACCAAATTATTCAAAGATAGCAAGACAGTTTAATTGTGATTCAAGAACTGTTAAGCGTTATTTTTTAAACAAGATTTCAAACTCTAATAAACCTAAAAGAAAAACAAGAGTTTACAAAAGTATTCTAGAACCTTATACAGATATTATTAAAGATAAACTTGCTCAATCTATATCTTTTAAAGGTATATATACTTTTATAAAAACTAAAGGATTTAACGGTAGTTATTCTACAGTAAGAAGATATTGCTGCAAATTTGAACAAAACAAAAAGAAAGAAGCAATTATAAGATTTGAGACTCAACCTGGTTTACAAGCCCAAGTAGATTGGAAAGAAAGTCTAAAATTAAAAAATAAGTCAGGAGAAGAGTTTGAAGTTAATATCTTTTTAGTGTTGCTTGGATACTCAAGATATAAGTACCTAATGCTTACGACTGATAGAAGTCAACCAACTGTTTTTAAGGGGTTGTTAAATAGTTTTAAATACTTTGGTGGAGTTCCTAAAGAAATATTATTTGATAATATGAAAACTATTGTCGATCAGAGCAGAACGCAATATGGTAAACCTATTTACAATACAAAATTCTACTCCTTTACCAAAGATGCTGGATTTATTGCTAAATCTTGTCTGGCATATAGACCTCAAACAAAAGGAAAAGTTGAATCACTAGCTCGTCTTGTTAATCGTATAAAAGTATATAACAGTGAATTTGAAAATTTAGAAGAGTTAGAAAATATTATCATTAAATTTAATGAAGAGATTAACAATGAAATATGTCAAGGTACTGGAGTAAGACCAATTGATAGACTAAGGGAAGAACAGAAATATTTAAATCCATTACCTAAACTAGACATCTTTGAAGAATACTTGAACTTAAACGCAAATAAGAGAAAAGTAACTTCAGAATCAATGATTAGCATAAACGGAAAAAAATACTCTGTTCCTCCACAGTATATAAATATGGAAGTATTTTATCAATTAAAAAATGAAATAATTGAAATATATAACTCTAATCAAACTCTTATTTGTAGTCATTCAGTATCTAATAGAAAGTTAAATTATCGAAAAGAAGATTTTGAACAGATTGCTGAAAAAGCATTAACTGAAAGTAATGTAATATCAAAAGTATGTGCAAGTAATTTAGCAATGTATGATTCTATATAAGGAGTGTTAATATGAGTTCATACAATAAATTAGTTAATAATTTAACG
The DNA here is from genome assembly GCA_036311285.1 of Ruminobacter sp. GTDB lineage: Bacteria > Pseudomonadota > Gammaproteobacteria > Enterobacterales > Succinivibrionaceae > JAXJQF01. The sequence goes on from JAXJQF010000089.1 coordinate 1,379, forward strand.
ACTTTGAAATTAGAAAAAATGGTGGAAATGTTGCCGTCTATTTTAGATAGCTTTAAAAGTGACAATATATCATTTTCTGAAGCGTTACTAAAATTAACTGATGCAGAAATAGATTTTAAAGATGACCGAGCAAGAAAGATAAATGTGCAAATTTCATCGTTTCCATACCAGAAAACTATTAATGATTTTGACTTTAATTATCAACCGCAAATCAATAAATCAGCGATAGAAGATTTATGTTCATTACGATTTATGGAAACTAAATCTAATATAGTATTTATGGGGACTCCAGGTGTAGGCAAAACACATTTAGCGATATCTATTGGTATTGAAGCTGCAACTCAAAGATTATCTACTTACTTCATTAACTTCTCAACATTAATGGCAAAGATAAAGAAAGCAATAGCAGAGAAACGAGAAGAAACCATAATAAAGCATTACCTTAAGTATTCATTACTTATAATTGATGAAATAGTTTCTTTATCTATAGATAA
>JAXJQF010000090.1:0-5695 GCA_036311285.1 Ruminobacter sp.
AGATATATAGAGACGCAAGGTTGAGAAAGGAAGACGGCTCTCATCCCACCACTCAAGAGTAGTGGGTTTCCGAGCCCAGATTATTTTATGAAAAAAAAAAAAAAAATTATTATTTATTATGTAATTTTTTTTGGAAATTATATAAGTATTTTGCTATAAACAATAAAAGCCTCATATTTTGAATACTATGTAAGTTTTTCATAACCTACATTTCTCTAATTCTATGAGGCCTTAAAAAGTTTTATAAAACTTTAACGATTAAACATCATCATCAAAAGTAATATTAGACAATTCTTCTGAATCTGTTACACCACCTGCTAACTTGATCATTAAGCGAACTTCATTTTCAGAGTCAGCATAATGTAACGCATCATGATAACTAATAACACCTTGTTGATAAAGATTAAATAATGACTTATCGAACGTAATCATACCTTCTTCTTCAGATTTAAGCATGATTTCCTTAAGCTTATATAACTCATTCTTTTGTAAACAGTCAGCAACAGTTGGAGTATTTACTAAAATATCAAATGCTGCACGTCTACCACCTGTCGTAGTTTCGATCAACTGCTGAGCAATAATAGCCTTTAGGTTTACAGATAAGTCGAATAACATTTGTCTTTGACTGCTTTCTGGAACTAAGTGCATTATACGGTCAATAGCTTGGTTCGCGTTGTTAGCGTGAAGTGTTGCTAATACTAAGTGACCTGTTTCAGCAAATGACAACGCAAATTCCATTGTTTCCCTTGAACGAATTTCCCCGATTAGGATTACATCTGGCGCCTGTCTCAATGCAGATTTTAACGCAGCATCGAAGCTATCTGTATCTGTACCAACTTCACGTTGTGTAATTAACGAACGTTGGTGATGATGCACGTATTCGATCGGATCTTCAATTGTTAAGATGTGACCATCTGAATTTAAGTTTCTATGACCGATCATAGCAGCCTGAGTAGTTGACTTACCAGCACCAGTAGCACCTACGAATAATAAAAGACCTCTATCTTCCATTACCCACTTAGTAAATGTAAACGGTAAACGTAAATCATCTGGTGAAGGAATCTTTTCAACGATACGTCTGAACACAACGCCTGGATTATTTAACTGCCAAAAACAGCTTACACGATATCTACCTAAATCTGGACGATAGATCGCGAAATTCGCTTCATGCTCTTCGTTATATTGCTTCCATAACTCTGGACGATCTAACATTGTTTCATGAACTAAATCATATACTTGATCATAATCTAATTTACCAGGTTCAACAGGAGTCAAGTGACCATCTAATTTTACAGCCGCTTCTAGACCTACAGTTAAAAATAAGTCAGATGCCTTATTTTCGTTCATAAACTGTAAGTATTTATCTATTTTTAATGTTTGTGAAATCATTTGTTACTATCCTATAATAGTGTTTGGATCCTTTGCCTTTGCCTTTGCATCTGCAACACTTACTAAACCACGTTGAACTAACATCTTTAAGTCTGAATCCAATGTCTTCATACCATGTGCCCCACCAGTTTGGATCATAGAATACATTTGAGCAACTTTATCTTCTCTAATTAAGTTTCTGATTGAAGGAACACCGATCATGATTTCGTGTGCGGCAATACGCCCCCCGCCATTCTTCTTTAATAACGTTTGTGAAATTACTGCTCTTAAAGATTCTGATAACATTGAACGAACCATATCCTTTTCTGCGCCAGGGAAAACGTCGATAACACGGTCGATAGTTTTTGCAGCAGAGCTTGTATGCAATGTACCAAACACTAAGTGACCTGTTTCTGCAGCTGTTAATGCTAAGCGAATAGTTTCAAGGTCACGCAATTCCCCTACTAGAATTACATCAGGGTCTTCACGAAGTGCTGAACGTAATGCATTGTTAAATGAGTGGGTATCTCTATGTACTTCACGTTGATTGATTAAACACATCTTGTTTTGATGCACGAATTCGATTGGGTCTTCGATTGTTAAAATGTGATGACGCTTATTTTCATTGATATAATCAATCATCGCAGCCAATGTTGTTGACTTACCAGAACCTGTAGGACCTGTTACTAAAACCAAACCTCTTGGATAACTTGCGATATCTCTAAAAACATCTGGACAACCTAATTCATCTAAAGTTAAAACCTTTGATGGAATTGTACGGAATACAACGCCCATACCTCTATCTTGGTTAAATACGTTAACACGGAAACGTGCTAAGCCTTTAATTTCGAAAGAGAAGTCACATTCTAAATTTTCTTCAAACTCTTTACGTTGATAGTCATTCATAATATCATATACCAAGTTATGAATTGTCGCCTTATCTAAAGGTTCCATATCAGTAACTTCCATGGTATTGCGATCTGTAGTTTTTAATTTACGCATATCACCATCAACACGAATCATTGGTGGTACACCAGCTGATAAATGTAAGTCTGAGGCGTTATTCTTAACACCATAATTTAGTAAATCTAGAATATCCATTTTATTCTTTTCTCTCTAGTAAAAAATTTAAAGACAATTATGCATAAAATACAACAAAATTTGATTTTAACAAAGCAACTTATTAAAGAAAAGTCAATTATTTCCCATAGAGATCAAAATTCAGTAGAAATTCTTGCTGTTAGCAAAACAAAACCCACTGATTTGATTAAAGAAGCATATGAATGCGGACAAAGAAAATTTGGTGAATCATACGCTCAGGAAGCTTGTGATAAAGTTAAGTATTTTAGGGAAAATGGCTATAAAGATATCGAATGGCACTTCATTGGTCCGATTCAATCAAATAAGGCAAAACTTATTGCCCAACATTTTGATGTTGTTGAAAGCGTTGATCGTGAAAAAATTGCCCAACGTCTTAATGATAACAGACCGCTTGAGTTAGGTAAGCTTCAAGTTCTAATTCAAGTAAATATTAGCAACGAAAGTCAAAAAAGTGGTATCGAAATTAACAAAGTTAATGATTTGGTAAAATATATTGCTAATAACTGCCCTAACCTTCAAATAACTGGTTTTATGGGGATTGCAACAGATACCGATGACAAGGAACAAATCATATCTGAATTTAAATCATTAAAAATAATTTTTGATAATTACCAAAAAACAAATCCAGATATAAAATGTCTTTCTATGGGAATGACAAATGATTTACCAGAAGCGATAATGTGTGGCTCTACAATGGTTCGTATTGGAACCGCAATTTTTGGTGCTAGAGAATATCATAAATAAGAAAGGAGTTTGTATGTCCATGAAGAAAATTGCATTCATTGGTGGCGGTAACATGGGTAAGAGTATTATTGGTGGAATGATTAAAAATAATTATTCAAACGAACTAATATACGTTGCGACACCATTTGAAACAGAAGTTTATGCTTTAAAAGAAACTTTTAAGGTAAATGTCGATACATCAAATATTAACATCGTTAATGAATGTGATGTTGTTGTATTTGCCGTTAAACCACAAGTATCTAATGATGTTTTTACTGAACTTAAAAAAGCAAATATTGACTTCTCTAACAAACTAATTATTACAATCATGGCTGGCGTTAAGACCGAAAAGATTGCAGCTAATCTAAAAAATGCTGAAAAAATTATTAGAGTAATGCCTAACACACCTGCGTTAATTGGAGAAGGTTTAACAGGCATGTACAAAGGGGCAAACTGTAACGATGACGATGTTGAAGTTGCTAACTGCATTCTTGGTTCATGCAGTAAAACTGTTTGGGTGGAAAAAGAAGAAGACATAGATTCTATTACTGCAATTTCTGGAAGTGCTCCAGCATACTTCTATTTATTCATGGAATGTTTAATCAACAAAGCTAAAGAATATAATTTTGATGAAGCTACAGCTCGTAAAATCATCGAACAAGTTGCAATTGGTTCAGCAAAGATGGTAATACAAAACAGCGATACTTCAATTGCACAGCTTAGAGAAAATGTAACATCTAAGGGTGGGACAACTTACGAAGCTCTAAAAGTATTTAACGAAAGCGACATAAATGGCATTATATCAAAAGCTTTAGATGCTTGTAAAAACAGAGCAGAAGAACTATCTAAATAAAAACTTAACGATGATTACCTGTTTAGACATTAAAACAACTAAATACTTAAACATATTTTAATAAAGCTGATAATTCTAATTTAGGTAATCATTTTCTTATTTGCTAACATAACTATATTCATATAAAATTACATATATAAACAAGCATATTTAAATTATGTAACACTTTTATAATTAGGTTGTATCAGAGATAAACACAATGATTCTAAAGTACGTTTTACTAATCCCTGCACTTGTATTCTTTATTAGATTTCTATTGCAGTATACAGATTGTGATTACTTTAATCCTATCAGCAAAATTATTAACAATATAACTAAATACCCGCTGCGCCTTATTGGTAATAAGACTTATCAAAACATTAACGTTTCAGCGTTAATTATGATGCTTATTTTCGCCGAAATATTTGGTTCAATAATAATAACAATTGGATTGAATGTACCTTTAAGTGAATTATTTGCAGACCTAAATTCAATTGTATTTGTATTTCTACTAAATATCATATTCCTGCTAGATGGAATTTTTAGCTTATTCTTAATTTTACTGATTATCTCTGCTGTACTTAGTTGGATACCATCATGCATGAGATATGCAATTTTATTCAATAAGCTAGTTTCCCCAATTATTAAACCAATTGATAAAATCATTCCACCAATCGGGATGATATCAATCTCATTTATCATTGCATTCTTGTTAATTCAATTTATTAACAACTATGCTATTGTTTCATTGTATAAACTACTTTTTAACGCATTTGCTAGTTAATTATGCCTATACAAATTCAAAATGATAAAGTTACTTTAAAGATTGTTGTAGTACCAAAATCTAGTAAGGATGAAATTGTTGGTATTCACGGTAGGGAGATTAAGATTACCATTAAGGCTCCTCCTGTGGATGGAAAAGCAAATGAGTATATCTGTAAATATTTGAGCAAGGCTTTTAAAACTGCTAAATCTAATATTGAGATAACAAAAGGTCAAACAAATAAACATAAAACTGTGGTTATTAACAAATATTCACAGATTCCAGAAGAAATTCAACAGCTTGCTAAATAAAAATTAGCAAGCTTCAATCAAAATTAAACAAACACTTGAAAATAAAGACGTGGTTATTTCAAGCAATTAGAGCTATTTCTCTTACGAATAACGCTTATAAGTCCAATTAATCATCTAAAGTGTATCTTACTTCTTAACCAACTCATTTAACTCTTTTTGCTTAGCAATCATATCCTCTCTAAGCTTGTTTGTAACGTTCTTAATTTCTTCTTTAGACATTTCTTTTGAAAGTCTTTGAACAGGGAGACAATCAACGATTATCTTACCATTGTTCCATCTGTTTAACTTGATTTGTCCGCAGTAATCAGAAGCAACAATCGGTATTAATGGAACTTCTGCACTACTTGCTACTCTTATTGCCCCACTCTTGAATGGAAGAATTCCTTGTCCTTTTGAACGATGACCTTCTGGGAACATCCAAATAGAACATTTTTTCTTTAATATTTTATCGACAATCACATCAAAAGAAGCAGCAGCTTTTGATTTACTTTCTCTATTTAATAAAACGTTTCCCGTTAAAAAGAATAAGATACCAAAAACAGGCATCCAAATTAAGCTTCTTTTACCAACACATACACAACCAGGTAATATCATATC
>JAXJQF010000091.1:0-3414 GCA_036311285.1 Ruminobacter sp.
TATTTGTGTATTATACGCATGAAGGGACATAAAGTATTCTCTCTATTTTTTTTAGTCGCTTAAAATATTAGAGTACTTTTGTCCCTTTTTCAATCTTTACATTTCCAACAATTCCGTGAAGAGTCAATATTTTTTTATAGTACTGAAAAAAAATAACAGCTAAAGTTCAATATTTAAAATAATTATAATTGTTATAATAAATGATTTATATTTATACTATTTTGTTTTATGTGTTGTGTATCTAAGTTCTAAAACGTCTTGTTTTATCTATAAAATTTTAAAAATTATAACGAAATTTTAAAATATTTCAATGAATAAATTTTGTTCAATGTAAGGTTTTGTAAATAATATTAAAATTTCTAATTTTACAGAATAAAATCTTGTAAAAGTCGATAATTACAGAACGTTTAACTGTATAAAAATTTAGCTATTTAACATTATGGATATTTTGATTAATATTTTGTTATAAAAATGTTAATCATAAGTGTAAGAAGTCGTAAATATCTTGAGCGAGTTTTTTACTTATGCCTGGAACCTTTGATAATTCATCAATATTAGCTTTATAGATTTCTTGCATACCACCGAGTCTCTTTAATAGAGCTTGACGTTTTTTAGCTCCGATTCCTGGTATATCTTGAAGTCGAGATACAGTTCTTGCCTTTTCTCGTTTATGACGATGCCCCGTTATAGCAAATCTATGGGATTCATCTCTAATATGTAGAACAAGTTGTAATGCAGGGTTATCAAGAGACAAATCATATTCCTCATGGGTATAACCGATGATCAATGTTTCAAGACCTGCTTTACGCCCTTCTCCTTTGGCAACACCTATTATAATTGGAGGTTCTATATCTTTATGCTGAGAGAAAATTTCTGTTACAATTTTTTCAGCTTCGTGTAATTGCCCCAGCCCGCCATCTATAAATAAAATTTGAGGCAGAACATCTTCAGTAATGTTTGCAAAACGACGACGTAGAACTTGGTTCATTGCAGCATAATCATCTCCTGCTGTAATGCCTGTGATATTATAGCGTCGGTATTCTTTATTGTTAGGGCCGTTTCTATCAAATACTACCCTACTTGCAACTGTTTGTTCTCCCATAGTATGTGATATATCGAAACATTCCATTCTTTCAATATCATTAAAACCAAATATTTCTTCAAATGCTTCAATTCTTTCTCGTAGAGTGTTGTTGTGAGAGGATTTAGATTTTAAAGAGGCTTTAGCGTTAGCTATAGCAAGCTTTAAATACTTAGATCTTTCACCTCTAACATTATTGCTAAGTCTTATGTTTTTATTAAATACTTGCATCATTGCATTTAAGAATATTTCTTCTTCACTTTCATTATTGAACTCATAAATAATTTCATTAGGAAGTGTTCTTTGGGTATTTGTATTTAAGTAAAACTGTTGTAGAAAGGTATAAATTAATTCTTCTTTACTATTATCTGTTGGAAGTTTTGGATAATAGCTTCTTGTTCCTATTACATTACCATCTCTTACAAATAGAACATGGACACATGCCAGTCCATCGTTTATATCAACTCCAATAACGTCAATGTTGTCTGCAATATCTCCTGAAACGCTTTGTTGTTCTTGTACTACTTTTAAGGCTAAAAACTGATCTCTAATTTTGGCTGCTTCTTCAAATTTCAGTTCTTCACTTAATTGTTCCATTTTATCAATTAGTGTTTTTAAAACTTCTTCATTTTTACCACTTAAAAACATAGAACATAGTCTAACTTGTTCTTCATAATATGCTTTATCACAAACGCTATTAATGCAAGGTGCCAAGCATCTATTTAGTTGATACTGAAGACAAGGTCTTGACCTATTTTTGTATACATTGTTAGAGCATGGGCGTAGTTTAAAGATCTTTTGTAAAAGATGTAAGGATTGTTTTACAGCAGATGAGCTTGGATATGGGCCAAAGTATTTGCCGTCGTTCTTCTTTGTCCCTCTAAACATCATAATGCGTGGATGTTCATCCTTAGTGATTAGAATATACGGATATGACTTATCATCTTTTAATAAAATGTTATATTTTGGTTGAAACTCTTTGATTAGATTGTTTTCTAATATCAAAGCTTCTGCTTCACTAAAAGTAACTGTAAACTCAATATGATCAATGTTAGATACAAGTTTTTGAGTTTTTATTGAAATATGGTCTTTTTGAAAATAAGAACTTAATCTTTTTTTTAGATTTTTTGCTTTACCGATATAAATAATGGTGTTTTCGCTATTAAACATGCGATAAACACCACTACTATTTGGAACAGTTTCTAAAAATGCTGAACTATTAAAAGCCATTTAGTTACCAGCGATTCCACCGTAACCGTAACGTAATGCTAGTCTTGTTAATTCAACATCACCGTTAATATTTAATTTTTTAAATACACGGTATCTGTAACTATTAACGGTCTTAGGGCTGATTGCTAATCTATCTGCAATTTCATTAACCTTTAAACCTTGAGAAATCATTGTGCTGATTTGTAATTCACGATCTGCAAGTAATTTGAATGGATTACCATCTTCACCAACTTCTTTCTTACTTGAAGCTGAGAAACGTTCTAACGCCATCATTTGAGCTATTTCAGGTTCTAAATATCTATTACCTGCATAAACTTCTTCTATTGCTTTAATCATTACTTCTGGAGCAGCACCTTTTGTTACAAAGCCATATGCACCAGCTTTCATTACCTGTGATGGGATTGGGTCATTTGATTGTACTGTAAGCATGATTACACGCGCATCAGGATTTGCACGTAATACTCTTTTTGTAGCTTCAATACCATCTATACCAGGTAAATTCATATCCATTAAAACTATATCGCATTGATGTTGACGACACCATACAACAGCGTCTTCTCCTGTAGAAGCCTCGCCTGCAACTGTAACACCTTTTAGATCTTCTAAAATTCGCTTGATGCCTGCGCGAACTATGTCATGATCGTCAACTAAGAAAATCTTAATCACTTGAATTCCCTTTGATAAATTGTATGATTTAATTCTTGTTCTTTTGTTTGATAGTAATACTTATAATATATGCATTATATATGTTTTTGAAACAGTTTTCTATTATAGAATATTTTATCTTAAATTTATTTAAATTTAAGTGCTTTAATGCAAAATAATTTAAATTACTTATGTTTATCGCTTAAAAATGCTATTAAATCAAATTTCTAAGTAGGAAAATTGTGAATTTTATGTTTTTTGAAGGTTTTCTCCTTTTCTTTACTAGTTCTTAAATACAGGCAAGAAAATTTATAACTATTTATAAACTGTTAAAAAATTGACTCTTCACGGAATTGTTGGAAATGTAAAGATTGAAAAAGGGACAAAAGTACTCTAATATTTTAAGCGACTAAAAAAAATAGAGAGAATACTTTATGTCCCTTCATGCGTATAATACA
>JAXJQF010000092.1:0-8146 GCA_036311285.1 Ruminobacter sp.
TGTATTAAGCCTGCCGCCAGCGTTCAATCTGAGCCATGATCAAACTCTTCACTTAAAAGTAAAGTTTGTGACTCAATATGAATTTTGGTTCTGTCTATTTATATAAACACTTCATACTTCATCTTAAGTCTTAATTAAAAATATATATATTTAATCAACTTAACGTAGTATTCAGTGCCCACACAGATTGTCTAGATTTTGTTTTTAAAGAACTCTTACTTAGCTTGTAAGCAAGTGATGTGCATTTTAATCGTTTTTTGAATTTCGTCAACACTTTTTTATATTTTTTTTAATTTTTTTTTGTTAACATTACTTCGTTTTATGATTTTTAGGTACTTTTTATGACTAGAAAAATAAATTTGATCGGTTTACGTTGTCCCGAACCTCTTATGATCGTTAGAAAAGAAATGCGCTCCTTAAATAGTGGTGACGTTTTAGAAGTTAAAGCTGATGACCAATCTACTAAAAGAGATTTTAAACAACTTTGCGAACATATGAACTATAGTCTTGAATCTGTAAAAGATGAAGAAACTTATATATTATTTTCTATTAAAAAATAATTTCACGACTTTACTTAAACAGAAATTTCTTTTCGATATTTCATATTCTGCCCTTTGTAACACTTGTTCTGAAAAATCAACTATCTTAAACTTTTAATATTCATATTTATGTTTGCATCACGTCAAACGTAAGTTATTTTGAGACCATAAATTTCTTATTTAGCATGTTTTTTTGTATATATATGTATAAATATCACTTTTTTATGCAAGATTATTCGATTTTGTGTAAAATATCGTAATTTTTAAATATAAGTAAAATCATTGATTTTTTAATTAGAAGATATAAGTCGAGGAACTAGATGTCTAACAAATATGATATCAAGACTTTTCAAGGATTAATTCTAACCCTTCAAGATTATTGGTCACGTCAAGGTTGCTTAATCGTTCAACCTTTTGATATGGAAGTTGGTGCAGGTACATCTCACCCACAAACATTTTTAAAGTCTATTGGTCCAGAACCTCATTTCTGTGCATATGTACAACCATCAAGAAGACCAACTGACGGAAGATATGGCGAAAACCCAAATAGACTTCAACACTACTACCAATTCCAAGTAGTTATGAAACCTTCTCCATTAAATATCCAAGAACTATACTTAGGTTCTTTAAAGGAACTAGGTTTTGATCCAAAGACTCACGATATTAGATTTGTTGAAGACAACTGGGAAAACCCTACATTAGGTGCCTGGGGCCTTGGTTGGGAAGTTTGGTTAAACGGCATGGAAGTTACTCAATTCACTTACTTCCAACAAGTTGGCGGTCTTGAATGTTCTCCTGTAACTGGTGAAGTTACTTATGGTCTTGAAAGATTAGCTATGTATATCCAAGGTGTTAATAACATCTATGATTTAGTCTGGGCTCACACTCCTGCCGGTACGATTACTTATGGTGATATCTTCCATCAAAACGAAGTTGAACAATCTACTTACAACTTCGAACATGCTGATACAAATTTATTATTCCATTTATTCGATGAATGCGAAAAAGAATGTCAACACCTTGTTAGCTTAGAAACTCCTCTACCATTACCAGCATACGAAAGAATTTTAAGAGCCGCTCATGCATTCAACTTACTTGATGCAAGACACGCTATCTCTGTTACAGAAAGACAGCACTATATTCTTCGTATCAGAACATTATCAAAGAGTGTTGCAGAAGCTTACTACGAAGCAAGAAAGAAATTAGGATTCCCTATTTGTAATAAGAATAATAAGGGTTAATTAAAATGATAAAAGAAGATTTATTATTAGAACTAGGAACAGAAGAGCTACCTCCAAAGGCTTTAAGAAAATTAGCTCAAGCTTTATGTGATAATTTCAAGAGTTCATTAGACAGTTCTGCAATTGAATACGAAAACATTAAATGGTATGCAACACCAAGAAGACTAGCATTAAAAGTTACTAATATTTCTGACACTCAACCAGACAAGACTATAGTAAAAAAAGGTCCTTCTGTTAGTGTTGCTTTTGATGCCGACAATAATCCAACAAAAGTTGGTTTAGCATGGGCAAATTCTAACGGTATTACTTTAGACCAAGCCGAAAGAGAACAAACTCCTAAAGGCGAATGGTTAATTTACAAGTGTGTAGAAAAAGGTGGCAAGACCGCTGATTTAATCCCAACTTTCTTTGCCAAGGCTTTAGCAAACTTGCCTATCCCAAAGATGATGCGTTGGAGTGATAAGAAAGATTTATTTGTAAGACCTGTTCATACATTAACGATGTTAATGGGGGATAAAATTATCCCTGGATCAATCCTAGGCCTTGAATCATCAAACATATTACAAGGTCATAGATTCATGGGTGAACAATTTATTACAATTAACAATGTAAATGAATACCCTGAAATCTTAGAAACTAAAGGTATGGTTATCGCAGACTACGATAGAAGAAAAGCAATGATTATTGATTCTATCGAGGCCGAATCAAAGAAATTAAATGGTCAAGCTGATATGGATGATGACTTAATCGAAGAAGTTACATCATTAGTAGAATACCCTGTTTTATTAACAGCAAAGTTTGAAGAGAAATTCCTTGCTGTTCCATCTGAAGCGTTAGTACACACAATGAAGGGAGACCAAAAATATTTCCCTGTATATAGAGATGGTAAGTTACTTCCTAACTTTATCTTTATTAGTAACATCATTTCAGAACACCCTGAACATGTTATTGCTGGTAATGAAAGAGTTGTTAGACCTAGATTATCTGATGCAGAATTCTTCTTTAATACAGACAAGAAGAAAACATTGTTCTCAAGATTTGAGAGTTTAAAAAACATCATATTCCAAAAGCAATTAGGTACACTTGCTGAAAAATCTGAAATCGTTGCAAAAGTTGCTGAAGCAATTGCCAAAAATATCAATACTAACTCAGATTATGCGTATAGAGCAGGCATATTATCTAAGTGTGACCTTATTACTAACATGGTTTCTGAGTTTACAGATACTCAAGGCATTATGGGGATGCACTATGCTCGTATCGACGGAGAACCTGAAGAAATTGCTTTAGCAATGAATGAACAATACATGCCAAGATTTGCAGGAGATAATCTTCCAACATCTTTAGTTTCATGTGCTGTAAGTATTGCTGAAAAGATTGTAACTCTTGTTGGTATCTTTGGTATTAACCTATTACCAAAGGGAGACAAAGACCCATATGCTTTAAGAAGAGCTTCAATTGGTTTAATTAGAATATTAATCGAAAAAGAAATCGATTTAGATATCAAGCCAATCATCTCTTTAGCTAAAGACTTGTTTGGTGATAAATTAACAAATAAGACTGTAGAAGAAGATGTTATTACTTACATTCAAGGCAGATTCAAGGCATACTACCAAGAATCAAATATTGAAAATGATTCAGTACAAGCAGTATTAGCAAATAGCATTACTAATATCCTTGACTTCGACCAAAGAGTAAAAGCAGTTCTTGAATTCAAAACTTTTGAAGAAGCTGAAACATTAAGCGCTGCTAACAAGCGTGTATCTAATATCGTTGCTAAGAAAACAACTCCATTTACAACTGTAAACAAGGACTTATTAGAACACGAATCAGAAGTAGTATTATTCGATACTATTTCTACAGTTTACGAATCTGTTAATCCTTTATTCTCTAACAGAGAATATAAAGAAGCTTTTAAACAAATGACAGTTTTAGCAAAACCATTAACAGATTTCTTTGAAAACGTACTTGTTAACTGTGAGAATGAAGCTGTTAAAGAAAATAGATATGCTTTATTAAAGCAAATTCAAGACTTGTTCTTACACATTGCTGACATATCTGTTTTACAAAAATAAAATTACTAAAATTTTTAAATTCTTTTAGAAAATTTAGTCAAATTTAAAAAGGAAATTATGTTCAATAATTTCCTTTTTTCTTGCCTATCACAAATTTAAATTATACTTTTAATTAATCCTACAAAATTTAAGCAAAAATTTGAGATAATAATAAAATCATATAATCTAATAATATTCTATTAATATTATAAAAAGAAAAATTGAATTTTAAGGACTAATCTAGTTTATGGGTCTAAAAGTTATCGTCTGCGATGATTCTAAGTTTGCACGTAATCAATTAATACGTGTTATACCTAAATCAGTGATCAGTGAACTACATCAAGCAAGTAATGGCGAAGAAGCAATGCAACTCCTTCACGAAGGCAAAGGGGAATTGTTGTTTCTTGATTTGACTATGCCTGTTATGGATGGTTTCCAAGTATTAGAAGCTATCAAACAACAAAACATTGATGTTATGAAAATTGTTGTTAGTGGAGACATTCAGCAACAAGTAGCAGATATTGTCAATAAATATAATGTGTTAGCATTCATTAAAAAACCAATGAATCCAGAAGAGTTACAACAGATATTAAGTAGCTATGGATTATGTGATGAAAACGACCATGACACATATACAATAGAACAACCAGAAAAGACTTTAACTCAAAAAGAAGTTATCGATAACAAGTTTGACGAATTAAAAGAAAAATTCAACATTGCAACAGGTCAAGCTGCAAGTAAAATTGCTGATATCTTAAACCTTTTTATCACTATGCCTATACCTAAAATCACCATAAATAAAGGTGGTGACATTGCTAACGAACTAAAATCGTTTTTAGAAATCGAAGAAAACCTAGTTATAAGTCAAGGTTTTAGAGGTCAAGGCATATTAGGTGAAACCTTAGCATTTTTCTCTCAAGAAGATATTAATAACTATGCACACTTAATGTGTGATGACGGTTGCACATATAAAGATAAAATTTCACAAATATTAGAACTGTCGGCTCTTATGTCAGGCACTCTAATAAGAGTATTCGGAGAACAGATTAATACCTCAATTAATCTCACTCACCCTTCTAAGGTTACTAGAATTACTAATAACCTAACCAATGAGAATCTTGTTAATTCTGATATTTTATGCATTGATTTGATATATGAAATCAAAGACTTAAATGTACAAATTTTATATAAAATTATGTTTACCGAGGAAACAGCGAAGAATCTTCAGGAGTTATTAACATTTATATGACAGATATAACTAGTAATGCTATTGATGAGCTACATGATTTACACAGTTTTCTTGCAATTATCCAGCACTTGAATGTTGGCGTTATCGTTGTTGACAGAAAATTCACAGTACGAATTTGGAATAGTTTCATGGAAACCAACAGTGGCATTAATGGTTCACACATTAATGGACACTGTTTATATAAGTTCTTCCCTGAAGTAGAACACTCTTGGCTTAAAGATAAAATCATTGAAGTATTTACATTAGAAACGCCAATATTCAGTTCATGGGAACAACACCAAGAGGTTATTAAGTTTAAAAACAATAGACCTTTCACTGGTAGTTCAATGCATATGTATATCAATTATACAATTACACCAATGCGTTCAATAACAGGGAAAACAGATGAAGTTATTATCATGCTTTATGATGTTACTGATGAAGCATGTTCTAAGAAAGGTTTACAGGAAGCAAATAATAAGCTTCATCAAATGTCTATCACTGATGGCCTAACAGGTATATTTAACAGAGCTTACTGGGAAGAAGCTTTAAGACATCAATTTAACTACCATGTTAGAACTAATAATAAAGTTACATTAATGATGTTCGATATCGACCACTTCAAGCACGTAAACGATACATACGGACACCCTGCAGGTGACGCTGTATTAAAAGAAGTATGTCAAATCCTTAAGAAAACAATACGAGGCACTGACATTGCAGGTCGTTATGGTGGAGAAGAATTTGGTGTTATATTCTTAGACACTACAAGAGAACAAGCTTACTTTGTAGCTGAAAGACTAAGAAAAACTGTAGAAGCTCATACTGTTTATCATGGTGATAAAGCAATTAAGTTTACTATTAGTATAGGTTTATGCTCTATATCTGATATTATTACCTCAGCTAAAGACTGGTTAGTAAGAACAGATAACTCCCTATACTTCTCTAAAGAACATGGTCGAAACAGAACAACTCAACATGGTATAAACGACACAGAAGAAACCATGAACGTTGAAATTCCGTTACCACCTAAAACTAACAAAAATAACTAATTAACATGATTTAACATAATGTCATTTATTAGCTTTTTTTATAAGCTACAAAATAAAAAGAGTTAGATTCTCATCTAACTCTTTCTTTTATATTTTTAGATTAACCTAAAACGATACGCTTCATGTCTTTCATGTAGCCACGTAATTCTTGACCAATAATTTCAATTGGGTGGTTACGAATTTGTTCGTTAACAGCAATTAAAGTTTCATTGTCAACTGAATTATCAGCAACATCTAAACCCTTACCGATAACTTCTAATGTTACCTTATCCATGTACTTTTCTTTTAATAGAGGTACACATGCATTAGAGAATAAGTAGTTACCATATTCAGCTGTATCTGAAATTACAACATTCATTTCATATAAACGCTTACGAGCAATTGTGTTAGCGATTAATGGTAATTCGTGTAATGATTCATAGTAAGCAGATTCTTCGTAGATACCAGAAGCTGTCATTGTTTCGAATGCTAATTCAACACCAGCCTTAACTGTTGCAACCATGAAGATACCCTTATCAAAGAATTCTTGTTCCTTGATTTCTACATCACATGCAGGAGCGTTTTCGAAAGCTGATTCACCAGTTTCCTTTCTCCAACGTAATAAATCCTTGTCGCCAGCTTCCCAGTCTGCCATCATTGTAGATGAGAATACACCACTTTCGATATCATCCATGTGCTTTTCATATAAAGGACGCATAATTTCCTTTAATTCTTCAGCCATTTCGAATGCCTTGATCTTAGCTGGATTGCTTAAACGGTCCATCATGTTAGTGATACCACCAAACTTTAATGCTTCAGTGATAGTTTCCCAACCAAATTGTAATAACTTACATGCATAACCTGCATCAATACCACCAGCAACCATCTTATCAAATGCTAATAAAGAAGCTGTTTGTAACATACCACATAAGATTGTTTGTTCGCCCATTAAGTCTGACTTAACTTCAGCTACAAATGAAGACTCTAAACAACCAGCCTTGTGACCACCTGTTGCAGCAGCCCATGCCTTAGCGATATCCCAACCTTCACCCTTTGGATCGTTTTCTGGGTGAACAGCGATTAATGTAGGAACACCGAAACCACGCTTGTATTCGTTTCTCACTTCTGTACCTGGGCACTTAGGAGCAGCCATAACTACAGTGATATCTTCTCTGATTTGTTCACCAACTTCAACAATGTTGAAACCATGTGAATAACCTAATGCAGCACCTTTCTTCATTAATGGCATAACTGCTTTAACTACTGGAGAGTGTTGCTTATCTGGAGTTAAGTTAATAACCAAGTCAGCTGTTGGAATTAAATCTTCATATGTACCAACTTTAAAACCATTTTCAGTTGCTCTCTTATAAGAAGCACGTTGTTCTTTGATAGCTTCAGCACGTAATGCATAAGATACGTCTAAGCCTGAGTCACGCATATTTAAACCTTGATTTAAACCTTGTGCACCACAACCGATAATAACAACCTTCTTACCCTTTAAGAAATCACAACCACTTGCAAATTCTTCTCTATCCATAAAACGACAACAACCTAATTGGTCTAATTGTTGACGTAAATTTAAAGTATTAAAATAATTAGCCATTTTTCTTTTCCTATAATTTAAAACGTGACTATTATATACCATATCTTTTAATGCTAAAAGTGATATATTTGCAATATTACATTGCGTTTTTTGCAACATAACATTATTATTGTTTCTTATATAGCATTGTTTAAAATTTATCAAAGCTTTGAAATATGGACGTTAAAGAATTAAAATCCTTTGTATGCTTATCAAAAAACCTTAATTTTTCGCTTACAGCTAAGCAATGTGCTATGAGCACATCAGCTTTAAGTAGAACAATTAATAGGTTAGAAAATGAATTAAACACTACTCTTTTTATCCGAAATAATAAAACTGTAACGCTAACTGAGGCAGGAAAACTACTTTTAACATATGCCCAAAATACTTTACAAAACTATGATTACCTTAAAACAAGCATTCAAGTATTAAAATCCCCAATAAAAGGAAAACTAAAGTTATATTGTTCAGTAA
>JAXJQF010000093.1:0-1757 GCA_036311285.1 Ruminobacter sp.
AACTCAAGTTTCCCACTTGAAAATTTAATTTAAATCCAATCTCTACATGGGGTTGATGCTCTTTAACAACTTATATTGACTTTTTCTACGAACATATTTTCTATTGAGTCTAGAAAACGTTGCATGAAGGGGGACTGTTCTTTACTCCATTCATTCAACAGTTCTTCGTAAGTTTGTGTTGCAGATTGGATTTGATTTTTCTTTATGCACTCATTCTTAAGCAACGCACAGAAAAATGTTTTGAAGGAATTTATTAGTCTAGCTATTGCAAAGTGATAAGGTAAATCTTTTAAGGCCTCGCACATATCTAAGAAAATGCCACCAATACTCCTAAAGTCTTCGTTTATACGTTTTGTGTACTCAATTATAGTGTTACAAATACATACTTGAGTAACATAGGCAATGATTGAACTATATTTTCTACTGCAAGAACCAGATACAAGTTTTAAATGTTGTTTTTGGTTTTTGAACATAACTTCAATGTTCCATCTCTTAGCATATGTAACAATGATATCTTCATTAGATAGACTTAAATCCGTACATAATAAGCATAAAGTTTTATTGCTGTTATTTCTGTCGCGGACAAATAAAAGCTTTACTTTTAAAGGTTTTGGAGCATTTTCAGTTGGTTTAGTTTCTACTATGCACCAACCATAAATATTCCCTTTCTTATTGAACTTGTTTTCTTTTTTTAGTCTTGTTTTTATTTGCCCTAAAGTATAGTATTCTCCATTGAATTTATATGTAGTTTTACGCATATTCTTTAGCATTCCGATAACATGATAACCTATCTTTCTTATTTGACTTACTAATGGAGCATTAGTAAACCAAGTGTCAAATAAGACATAATCTGCTCTTATACCGAATTTAGCAGTTCTCTTTAGCATATCTATTACTAGTTCAGGTTTGCCTTTGAAACAGTCTTGTTTTCTCTTATGAGCTGTACATCTACGATCGTTGATGTAGCTAATGTCTTCATTAACTAGTTTCTTAGAAGATGTTAATGCAAAGTCTACAGGTATAGTTGTACTACCATCTGACCATGCTAATAATAGGTAATAAAATCCCTTTTTATAACTATTATCAGTATGGTCATGTATTAGAGAAGATCCTTCAACATTCTTACTTCTGCCTCTTGAAATTATTGAATCATCAATGGATAAAGTAGTAATTCTGTTAGGATTATTAAATGATTCGATTTTTGTTATTACACTTGAAGAAATATTTAATTGTAATTTTCTCCAATTGAATTTTTCATTCTCCATATAGCGATGTGCCGAACTTTTAGAAAGAGATTTATCTGAATTTAACAAATCTGATTTAGCTAATTCATTTAGTGAACTTCTTGTAAAAATTGCTAGCAATGAAGAGCTAAATAATTCAAGAATTGATAGACCGTTTGCTTTGGCGTTACCTCTTTTGTAGAAATTAGCACTAGATAAGAAACGAGATAAAGGAAAATCTTGAAAAAATGTAGAAATAGTAGAGATCTTTAAAGCAAATTTTGATAACGTATTAACCGCCATGTTTTTTTTGTTTTTGTAATTATTTTTCAACCGCTATTATAACATAAAACATGGTTTAACTCCTTATTTTTCAAGGGTTAAACAAATATTTCGTACAAATTTTTCTCTTAGATTCAACCTTTATCTCTAACTAGTTTTCTTCTAAGTAAAAAAGTCAATATAAGTTGTTAAAGAGCATCTAACTCGCTTGGAGACTAGATTTGATTGTATTTTTCAAGTGGGAAACTTGAG
>JAXJQF010000094.1:0-8416 GCA_036311285.1 Ruminobacter sp.
ATAACAGATCTAAATATACTATTTACGCAACTTAATTCTCTGGATAATGTCCGTAATAGATTCAAGCTTGAAGGAGAAATGTTAAATAATTATTACGATATGTTATCCTCATTATGCTTTAAATATTTAAGCAAGCTCTCAAGCTCAAAGAAACTAAGAAAAGAATTTTTAGAAAAAATAGAAGTATATTTCTCTAACGAACAATATAAAGAATTTAGAAATTACGTTAAAAGAAAACAATTGTTAAATATTACAAATTTCATTAATAGCAAGAATGAACGTGTCAAAACTCTTATTATTTTTGGATTTTACATTCCTCTTTGGAAGAAAAGAAAACATAATTCAAACAAGAATTAGTAAAACAATGACATATAGCTATTAAAATAATTATAGTATCCTTTAACGACAACTTTTTTATATATAAATACATAGGAAGTAATATGCTTTACGGAATAATCGGTGCGATGCCAGAAGAAGTAGAATCTTTAACAAACATTATGGAAAACAAAGAACAATTCTCATTTAATAACAAAGTTTTCTATAAAGGCACAATAGAAAATAAAAACGTAGTTGTTACATGTAGTGGCATCGGCAAGGTTGCTGCTGCTATAGCAACAACAATTCTAATCAATAGATTTGAATGCGATACAGTAATAAATACTGGTATAGGCGGTGGTTTAAAGAAAAACATTAAAACTTTAGACCTAGTTATTTCTGATGGAGCTGTATACCATGATGTGGATGTAACCGCATTTAATTATAAAATTGGACAATTACCAGGACATGAGCAAATTATCCCAACAGATAAAAAACTAAAAGATACAGCTGTTGAAATCGCAAATGAAATGGCTAAAAACGACAACTTCACTGTTTACTCAGGGTTAGTTGCAACAGGTGACCAATTTGTCGCAGGTAAAGAAATAAGAGAAAACATTGATAAAAACTTCCCTGAAGCATACGTAACCGAAATGGAAGGCTGTGCAATTGCGCAAGTATGTCATACCTTTAACATACCATGCCTAATCATTCGTTCAATTTCCGACAACGCAAATGGAGAAGCTGCAATTTCTTTTGATGAAATGCTTCCATTAAGTGTTAAGCGTTCACAAGAAATAACATGTAAGCTTTTACAAAAATTGTAAATACTAGTAATATTCAAAGAGTTTTATTCAAGTAATAAAACTCTTTTTTGTTTTTAATTATCTGCTCGCATATATCATAATTTTATATAGATGAGATACACTTATGGAATTACTTTATTCATTTTTGTCTAGTTTAAATATAAACCTAACATTACAACAACAAGAAATAATCAATGCCATAGTATCAAGTTCATCTTTTATTGTATTGATAGCAATGCTTGTTGAATGGTTCATACCATTCCCGTACCTACTTAGACTTAATCGCTTGCTTCCATATTTCTTAGGTTTAAGTAGACGTGTAAATAAACTTTTTTATTCACACCAACAAAAGAAATTTGCAGGAATTCTTTTACCAATCTTGTTTGTAATACCAATTACAATTGCAATTATTGCACTAAAAACTTTACTACCTTCTACTGCTTTCATAGAATTCTGCATTCTGCTGTTCTTATTTGAATCTAAACCGCCTAGAACATATGCCAAAAGAATTACATATCTATTAGAAAAAGAGAAAAACCTAGAAGCAAAAACTATTCTTTCTAATATTGTATTAAGAGTTACAACTAAACTGAGTAAAATGGGAATAGCAAAAGCAACATGTGAAGCTGTACCATTAAGATTACTGAATAGCTTTTATGTAATAGCTGTTCTTTACGTATTGTTCGGTATATATGTAGCCGTTATAGCAAAACTATTTACCCTATTAGCTATGTCCTATAACAACAAACTTGCAATAAACGAAGGCTTTGGTAACTTTACCCGTACAGTTTGCCAAGCGTTCTACGTTATTCCTTCAATCATAATGTATTTAACTATTTGTATTCTTCCTGCTCCTAATAAACAATTTTTAAAAGTTGCCTTAACTCATGCAATGACAACGTGGCCCTCAAAGACCACAGGAATGCTATTAACAGCATTTGCAGTCTTCACTAATATTCAATTAGGTGGTCCTAGATACTATATGATTAACTTATATCGATTCCCAACAATTGGTGGTGTTAATCAAGTTGAAACCAAAGACATTAAGAGAATCACCAAGACTACAAGCTTATATATTTGGGTAACAATGATTGCTATATGCTTAATTGGTTTTGCAATAACTATTTATGATTACACTTAAAAACAATAAAAGTAACTTAAAAATAATACAAGAAATAACAAAGCTAGTAACCAAATCTACAATTATTATTACTAGCTTGTTTATATTTCAAGCTGCAGCAAATAATCCTACAGAAAACTCTTTAGATACTATAGATGTTAACAATACAGCAATAGAAGATACTCAAAACAATAATAAAACATTAATAAATGCCATTAGTAATAACTTTAAAGTTACTAGTAATTTGAAGATAGTTTCGCTCTCTCCTGAAATTACTCATATTCTAAAAAAACTTAACTATGAACAGAATATTGTTGCTGTAGACAAAAGCTCTAGCAAGCTAGAACTTTTCAATACCGTCAATACTAATAATAAAGAAATCCACGTTGTAGCTGACTACTATTCTGTCAATCTCGAAAAGCTCTTGTCTTTGGATTTTGACTATATATTTGTAAATACTGAATTTAACTTTAAATTTTTACCCCATCTTGAAAAACTTTTTCCAAATAAGATTATTAAATTTTGTTTTAAAAACATTAATGACATTTCAAAAAACTATCAAGAAATAGGAAAGCTTCTGCTTCTTGATAACAAAGGGAAAGAGATTTCTAATTCAATCAATCAATTCACTAATAGCATAAAAAATAAATATCAAAGTTTTAATACTAAAAATATAGGTATTATCATTTGGAACAAACCTTTGATGGTTGCAGGGAATAAAACCTTTTTAAACGAATATATAAAGCTATGTAATGCTAATAATGTTTTTAAAGAGATAGATAGTGGATATCCTCACATCTCTGTTGAAAAAGTATTAACGACCAAATTAGATAAACTAATAAGTATTACTGACTCTAAACAACACTTATCAAATTATCTAAAGAATATCACCATTTTTGATAGCAAACTTAAAAACCTAACACTATTAACAGATGATAATTTAAAAAATTATCTACCTTTGCTTTGTGATAAAATACATTCAAATTAATAACGATATTATTATGCTGATAATAGGAATAGATATGTATAAAGACAATTATGTAGAAATGTTTGACTTTGAAGAAGAAGAAAACAACGAATCACTTGAAGAAGAGTTTGTTAAAAATTTTGATGAAGAATTGTCTTTTGCTGATCAAATGAAAGGCATAAAGGTAATGAAGCAAGATAAAGTTGCTACCGTTACCCCTATCATGGATCCAGAAACATCTGCTCGCAGAAAAAAACATTGCATGGATGAAAAAAAAGAAGAACAGCTAGATTTCTTCTCCACTGCAAACATGGATTTTGTGCAACCACATGATGACATTTCATATAAATGCTCAGGACTTCAATATGGAGTTATGAGAAAACTAAAGTCTGGAGAGTACCTACCTCAAACAGGTGTAGACCTACATCACCACACAATTGAGCAAGCATATAAGAAAGTTAGAAAGCTAATAGTTCATGCATACGAAAATGACATCCGCTGTTTACTTATTATTCATGGAAAAGGAGAATTCTCAAAACCGAAGGCTTTATTAAAAAGTTATGTTGCACACTGGCTTCGACAAATGCCCGAAGTATTAGCATACCACACCGCAATGCCGTATCATGGCGACAAGGGTGCAACATACGTGCTCATCAAAAAAAGCGATGAGGCTAAAGAAAATAATAGAGAGAGATTTTCCAAAAGAAGATAATTATAAAATTACCTCTCTCAAACAGCCTATTTAAGCGTTATCACTACACCATAGCGCTTAAGTAGTCTCTAGACTCATTAATACAATCTACAATCTTTAGTGTGCACAAATCATAATGTTCTCTAGCAATACTTATCCCTAATTGTTCCTTTTGTGCTTTCAATTGGTTCAATGGAGACATATTGTTAACAACATCATAACCTAAGCTACTTTCAAAAGTAGTTAAAGGATCATTTTGTCTAGAAACAGATAGATTTAACAAAGCCCTTGAATCAGTATCTACCAAATCGTGATAGATAATAGCATTATCGAAATCTTCATCAGTAGCATAAAAACTTCTGATTGGCAACAAATCAAATTTTGCACGTAAATCTTCAGTTTCTATTTTTACCTTTTCAGGATCTACTACAGAAGTATCATCAGTAACATCTGAAGATAACATTGAAAGAAGCAATGCAAAATGTGCACGGTCACCACTAGTTATAGCAGTATTTAAACTACTACCTAACTGGAGTTCGTCAACAAGCAAATTTTCTCTAATTCTGCTATCTAACATATCACTGATAATCTTATCTTACAAAAGTTTGAAATCTCTGTCTGTTTGACCAAATAGTAATCGAAATTACTTCTTTCAGTCAGTCTTTGTACTTATAACGACCTTTTTTTAAAAAACATTAAAAAAAAATTAAAAAAAATTTAAAAAACTCTTTTCTTTTAAAAAAAAGATGTTATTATACATCGCAAAGACGTGGAGGGGTTCCCGAGCGGTCAAAGGGAGCAGACTGTAAATCTGCCGACTCTGTCTTCGAAGGTTCGAATCCTTCCCCCTCCACCATCTCTCTTCATTCTAAACTTTCTAATCAAATTCAATTTTAAAAACCAGTTTTTATAATCAAAAATAGACAGCTAGTAAAGTTACTTTTGTTGTTTCAAATATTCAGTTTTAGTTTTTCATATACATTTTTACTTTAAAGTTAAGCATTTTTATCTATTGTTTGTACTTTTATCATGTTTTTAACAAAATAAACGCAAAATAAAAAGATATTTCTAATTTATATCCTATACTAATAAATATCAATGTAGATAGAGTAAAGTATGAGTGATAACAACGTAAACGATAATCAAAAAGTTACAGAACCAAGCCCTACTAGCGCTACGCCTAGTACTACCGTTAGTAGCACACAGCCAACTCAAACTCCAGAAACTAAAACAATTAAAGACTTCCAAGAAATCAGCGGAGTTTTAAAGGCTAAAAATTTAAATACCGCATTTGCTGAAAAGAAAATCATTGTGGTGGATGACCAGCACAGTTTTCTTGTTATGATGCGTGGGTTATTGTCATCTCTTGGTTTTAGTAAAATAGATGTATCTAATACATCTGAGCATGCTTTTAGCTTATGCAAAAGAAACTCATACGATATTTATTTATTCGACTACAACCTTGGCTCCGGTTTAAACGGACGCCAATTAATGGAAAAACTACGTAAGATTAAAAAGATTCCTCCAACTTCAATAGTAATGATAGTTACAGGTGATAACACTCGTGCTATGGTCCTAAGTGCTATTGAACAAGAACCTGATGATTATTTAATAAAGCCTTTCTCTCAAAAGCAATTTAAAGTAAGACTTCTTAGAGTTATGAAGAAAAAGAATGACTTGCAAAATGTCTACAAAGCTGTATTTGCTCAAGATGATAAAGAAGTTATTAAATGTCTAAAGGAACATATAGAAAATAACACCGAACACGAGGTGTTTTGCCGATGCTTGCTATCCGCTTATCTATCAAAGCAAAAGGAACACGATGAAGCTATCAACGTATTAAAGGTTGGTTTAACTCACACCAATGCTAATTTCCTTCAAATACAAATGGGCAAGGTATTATATGAAAAAGGAGAATACGATAAATCAATTGATATACTTGAAAAGGTACTTAACCGTTATCCGTTATTAATTGAAGCATTAAAGTATCTTACTTACTCATATGTAGAATCAAATAAAAAAGAACTTGCCATGCAGACTATAAAACGTGCTGTTCTATTATCTCCTATGTCAGTACCTTTACTTAGTCTACAAATTGATTTAGCGTTAAAGAACGAAGAGTACTTAGTCGCTAGAGACAGTATCGCCCTAATGCTTGATGTAAACAAATGTTACCCAAAGGATGTCGAAAACCTTCTAGTTTCCTTTGTTCAATGCGAATTAAAGTTTGTACAAAACTCTTCTGATGCATTTCATATAGCTAATATGGGAAAACAAATAAAGAACATTGTTTCAAGATACCGCAAAAATCTTAATCCAGAAAGTTTTAACAGCATGTTATTCGACAGTATCTGTGAAGCTAGAACAGACATGATCAAAGGTGAAAGTACTAAAGGTAAACGTATTCTGTACAAAGCCCTAACTTCATGCGAAAAAATAGAGAGTGTTTGTACACCAATAATTAACCAATTGTTTTTGGCATTCCATCAATTTGGTGAATACGAAATAGCTGAGCAAATTCAAGAAGAAATTCTAAACACTCGAACAGACCCTGCTACAGAGGCAGAAGACCCAAATGCAGCTACGGACACTTCTAATAAAATAATGAACCTAGTCGTTGATGATTTCATAAACGACCCAATATATAACGAAAAGAAAGAAAAATACAAAAGATTAAACTCTCAAGGTATCACTGCATATAAAGCTGGCAAACTAGAAGAGGCGCTTGAGTTCTTTAAGGAAGCCTTAAGAAAGGTACCAACCAATACCAACGCGATGTTGAACAAAATCCAAGTATTACTAGATATTTGTGAACACGAAATTGTTGAAAAAGGAAGGAATAACCGTAAGGTCTTAACTCTTATTGATGAAATTTCTCAATCTATTCAAGGTATCGATGGTTTGATGTTAACAGAGGCACAGACAGAAAGAACCAAATTATTACGTGAAGTGCTAGATAAAATTAAAACAGGGAAATCGAAATAAAATTAAAAGGCTCTTCACGGATTTTTTGAGATTGAGCGGGAGGACTAGTATCTCTCTATTTTGGTTTAGTCGCTTAAAATATTAGAGTACTTTTGCCCCTTTTCAATGTCTATATTTCCAATATTTCCGTAAAGAACCAATTAAAAGGAAATTAAATAGAAAGAGTCCTTCAATTGAAGGACTCTTTCTTATTCTATATCGTAATCTTTACTGTATCTTAAAAGAATTACTTAACTAAGATATTTAACATACGACGTAATGGTTCAGCAGCACCCCATAATAATTGGTCACCAACTGAGAATGCTGATAAATAACCCTTACCAAAGTTAGTTTCACGGATACGACCAACTGGAACAGTTAATGTACCTGTAACCTTAGCTGGAGTTAATTCCTTGATAGTAATTTC
The DNA here is from genome assembly GCA_036311285.1 of Ruminobacter sp. Lineage (GTDB taxonomy): Bacteria > Pseudomonadota > Gammaproteobacteria > Enterobacterales > Succinivibrionaceae > JAXJQF01. Next base: position 7,291 of record JAXJQF010000094.1, read on the forward strand.
CTTAACGTTAGGAATAACCTTCGCCCATTGGTTGTGAGCTGCTAACATTTCTTCTACATTTGCTACAGAAACATCTTTCTTTAACTTGATTAAGAATGATTGGCTGTGGCAACGTAATGAGCTAATACGTACGCAGTTACCGTCAACTGGAATAGTATTTGGAGCTAAACCTAAGATCTTGTTAGTTTCAACCATACCCTTCCATTCTTCCTTGCTTTGACCGTTTTCTAATTGAACGTCAATCCATGGGATTAAAGAACCTGCTAATGGAACTAAGAATTCCTTTGTAGGGAAACTGTCTGAACGCATTTCGTCACGTACAGTCTTTTCAATTTCTAAGATTGCTGATGCAGGATCATTTAACTTATCCTTAACTGAATCATGTAAACGGCCCATTTGTGATAATAATTCACGCATATTCTTTGCACCAGCACCTGAAGCTGCTTGATATGTAGAAGATTGGATCCATTCTACGCAATCATTTTGGAATAAACCACCTAAACCCATTAACATTAAGCTAACTGTGCAGTTACCACCAACAAATGTCTTAATACCCTTGTTTAAAGAATCTTCAATTAATTTGTTGTTAACTGGGTCTAAAATAATCACAGCATCATCTGCCATTCTTAATGTAGAAGCTGCGTCAATCCAGTAACCTGTCCAACCACTTTCCATTAACTTGCTATATACAGCTTTAGTATAATCGCCACCTTGACATGTAACGATGATATCCATTGCACGAAGCGCTTCAATGTTATTAGCGTCTTGTAAAACACCAGCGTCTTTACCACCAAAACATGGAGCCTTTTGACCTGCTTGAGATGTTGTAAAGAAAACTGGATCGATAGATGCAAAATCATTTTCTTCTTGCATACGGTTCATTAATACTGAACCTACCATACCACGCCAACCGATAAAACCTACTTTTTTCATAATATATTCACCAACTTAGGAGGATTTAAATAATTAAAATAATGTGCATTGTATCAAAATATTTTGCATATAGTAAAGTATCCACTGTACATCTATCAAAATTTATACAATCTTATTATAATTTCATCTTCATTAATTGTGTCTTAAAGTAATAAACTATAACTAGTTACTACACTTTAATGTAACATCATAT
>JAXJQF010000095.1:0-9518 GCA_036311285.1 Ruminobacter sp.
TAAAATTAAAATATTCTTAATTTTGTTAAGTAGAAGTTTTAAAGAACTTATTCAAAAATTACCATTTTTAACATAAAAACATTGATTTTTAAGGCGTTCACAACGCTAATTTATGAGTTTATTTTGTATCAATTTTTGCATAAAAGAATAGTTATTCTTACTTTAATGTAAAAGTAAATACCATAATTCTTGAGAGTGTAATCGAACATTGTCTTACATTATTTAAATACTGGTATGATTTATATTTTTAATTTTTTAAAGTTAAATCTTTATAAAATTTTTTCTTTTTAACAAATATTATCTAACAAAACATATAGTTACAATTTTAAACACGGCCTATATTAACGGATTTCAAAATTTTACATAAATTTTACATTACTTAATAATTAACTTTACTGTTGAATTTTAAAGTATCAAATATAAATAAAACTTTAGATAAAACCTATTTAGTAATAACGCATTTATATAACTAAATAAGAAATAAAAGTAAATTTATTTGAGGAATTAAATATGAAATTTAACATTAAGAATTTATGTGGTGTAGTAACGGCTTTAACAATTGCAACGACAACTCTTGTTGGTTGCGGTAATGAAAACATATCAAATAAAGTTTCAACTGATGGTTCAACATCAATGGAAAAAGTAATTGGTTTATTAGGCGAATACTATCAAGAACTTAATCCAAATGTTGTATTTACATATAATCCGACAGGTTCTGGAGCTGGTATCAATTCAGTTAAAACAGGTAGAGCAGATATCGGTTTATCAAGTCGTTATTTATCAGATGCTGAACAAGCTGAAGGATTGAAGGGTGAAATCTTAGCATATGATGGTATTGCTATTATTGTAAACAAAAATAATAAAATAAATAACTTATCATTAGAAGAAGTTGCTGAAATCTATACAGGCAAAATAACCAACTGGAAGCAACTTGGAGGAGAGGACTTAGAGATTGTTTTAATTGGTAGAGAAGCGGGTTCAGGCACTCGTGATGGTTTTGAATCTATAACTAAAACATCTTTAAATTGTAAGTATCGTCAAGAATTAACATCTACAGGAGATGTTATCACAACTGTTTCAAATAACGAAAATGCAATTGGATATGCGTCAGTTGCTTCTGTAAAGAATACCGTAAACATTGTTTCTATCGATGGAGTAACTCCATCAGAAGAAACAATTAAAGATGGAAGCTATAAGATTCAAAGACCATATTTATTAGTTACTAAAAATGCTGTAGCTTTATCCAAAACAGCACAAGAATTTTACGATTTCATATTATCTAAGAAGGCTCATAAATTAATCCTAAAGGCTGGAGCGGTTCCTGCTACAAGTAAGTAATGACGAATAAATCAATATAAGTAATAAGGATTAACAATCAGAAATTGAACTGAAGTTAATCCTTTATAAAGGAACTAACTCATGAGCAATATACTAAAAAAGAGCAATACTCCTGAGGTAATTGAGAAAATTATCTACGCAATATTTTTAACAATTGGCATGATTTCGGTTACAAGCGTAATAGTTATCACGGTATATCTATTTATATCAGGTATACCTGCTATAAGAGAAATAGGTATATTAGATTTCTTATTAGGAGAAAAATGGGTCTCAACAGGTGAATCTCCATTATTTGGAATACTTCCATTTATCTTAACAAGTTTCTACGGTACAGCTATTGCTATCTTAATTGGAACTCCAATTGGAATCTTAACAGCTGTGTACGTAGCTAAACTCTCTAATAGAAGATTAAAAACAATAGTTGATGAGTCGGTTGGTGTTTTAGCAGGTATTCCATCTGTTGTATACGGTTTAATAGGTATGCTTGTATTAGTGCCATCAATTAAGACTCTTTTTAATTTGTCTGACGGAGCGTGTTTACTAGCTGCTTCAATAGTGCTTGCAACAATGATTTTACCTTCAATTATAAAGGTAACAATAACAGCTCTTGATTCAATTCCAGAAGAATTTGAGACCTCATCTTTAGCATTAGGTGCAACAAAAATTGAAACATTGTTTAAGGTTCAAATACCTGCTGCAAGAAGTGGAATTGTAGCTGCGATTGTATTAGGGATTGGTCGTGCTATAGGTGAAGCTATGGCAGTAATGATGGTATCAGGTAATGTTCCAAATATGCCAGGCATGTTTGAAAGTGTAAGATTTTTAACTACTGCTGTTGCAAGCGAAATGGCTTACTCTCAAGGACTACAAAGAGAAGCTTTATTCTCAATAGCATTAGTTTTGTTCTTATTTATCATGGCAATTAACATAAGTCTTGGCATTTTCTTAAAGAAATCAAAGGAAATCTAATTATGAATAGTAAAGTTATTTCCAATGTTAGTTTAAATTACACAGATGTAGAGGCAGTTGAAACAAAAGCAATACCAAAGGTTGAAGAACCAAACATTCCTACATCCAAAGAGAATACAAAAGCATATAATTCAATAACTGTAAAACTTTCATTTAGAAGAGTTGCAATAATGTTTATTTTAAAATACTGCATGCTCTTATCAGTTGCCTTTACAGTTCTCTTAACAGTTTCTTTAATTGGTTATATCGTAGTGATGTCAGTTCCTAACATAAACTTGGATATCCTTATGTCAAAACCAAGCTATTTAACTGAGAAGATTGGTATTTTACCAGATATCTTAAACACAGTTTATATAGTTATTGCAACTTTAATTATGTTAATTCCAATTGGGGTTGGAGCTGCAATTTATTTAACTGAGTATGCTAAAAATAAAACAATTGTAAGTATTATTGAATATACAGCAGAAACTCTTTCAGGAATTCCCTCAATTATCTATGGTTTAGTAGGGATGCTGTTCTTTTGTCAATTTTTAAGTTTTGGCACATCACTTCTTGCCGGCGCTCTAACTTTAGTAGTTATGAATCTTCCTACAATCATGAGAACAACACAAGAAAGTTTAAAAACAGTTCCTTCTTCTTTTAGAGATAGTGCTTTTGGTTTAGGTGCTGCTAAATGGACAGTAATTCGTACAGTAGTTCTTCCTAGTTGTATAGATGGCATTATCACAGGTTGTATTTTGTCAGTTGGACGTATCTTAGGTGAAAGTGCGGCATTGTTATTTACCGCTGGTTTTGCACATGCTTTAAATTCAATGTTTTCTGCATTAAGTAATGCAGGTGCAACATTAACAGTTGCGCTATATGTATACGCTAAAGAACAAGGGGAATTTGAAGTAGCGTTTGTAATTGCGTTTATCTTATTAGTTTTATCTATGATAATCAATCTATCTACAAAGTTTGTTGGTAAAGCAATGAAGAGAAAACAAAAATAAGAAATATCGGAAATAAGATTTTGAACTGATACAAAACAATAAAAGTTTTAAAGGTAAGAGATTATGTGTAATAAAAATATATTTGATGTTGAGAATTTTTCATTATGGTATGGAGAAACGCAAGCTCTTAAAGATATAAATATCAATATTCCTAAAAATAGTGTTACAGCCTTCATTGGACCATCTGGCTGTGGCAAAAGTACTTTCTTAAAGAATCTAAATAGAATGAACGATTTAATTCCAACTGTTAAAACATCTGGTTCAATAAAATATCAAGGGGTAGATATTTTTGATAAAAGTGTAAATGTGAATGCTTTAAGAAAAGAAGTTGGTATGGTCTTCCAAAAGCCAACTCCATTTCCAATGAGTATATATGACAACATTGCATATGGTCCAAGAGTTCACGGTATTAAGAACCACGCAAAATTAGATATGATAGTAGAAGAATCTTTAAGAGGAGCAGCTCTTTGGGATGAAGTAAAAGATAGATTAAAAAAGAGTGCTTTAGGTCTATCAGGTGGTCAACAACAAAGATTGTGTATTGCTAGAGCTCTAGCGGTTAAACCAAATGTTTTGTTAATGGATGAACCTACATCTGCACTAGACCCAATTTCTACTTCAAAGATTGAAGAACTCATATTAAGTCTTAAGAAAGATTACACCATTGTTATTGTTACTCATAACATGCAGCAAGCAACAAGAATATCTGATAACACAGCATTCTTTTTATTAGGTGAATTAATTGAATATGGGAAGACAACAACTTTATTTGATAGACCTACTAAAAAGATGACAGAAGACTATATAACAGGGAGATTTGGATAATGAGACATAAGTTTGACCAACAATTAAATAAATTAAATAACAAGTTGATTTTAATGGGAAGTGTATGTGAAGAGCTTATTGATTATTCAATCAATACTCTAGATAGTTTAGAGCTAAATCAAACTGATAATATTAAAGATGCTACATCAAATGCAAAGGATATAGAACGCAAAATAGAAAATCTTTGCTTTAAGATACTTTTACAACAGCATCCAGTTGCATGTGATTTAAGAAACGTATCCGCAGCATTAAAAATTGCAACTGATTTGAAACGAATCTCAGTACAAGCTCAAGATATATGCGATATCGTTGAAAAGAATAATTTAAATATAAATATATCTGACGAATTAAATGATAATAAGGCTACCTTAAAAAAGATGGGGGAATCCGCTAAAGCATGTTTACGATTTTCAATTGACTCATATGTAAGAATGAATCTTGAAATTGCGAATAAAGCAATTGAAGCTGATAATGTAATTGATGAACAGTTTAGAGAAAACAAACTTAATATAATAAAATTGATAAAAAGTGAATCTAAAAATGCTGAAATTGCATTAGAATTATTAATGATCGCTAAATACTATGAAAGAATTGGAGATCATGCAGTAAATGTAGCCAAAAAGGTGAAGTTTTTATTAGAGAATATCGTAAAGGAAGACATTGATGAGTAGTTGTATCTGGTGTGTTGAAGATGATGCTAATGTAAGAGATATAGAGATATATACATTAGAAGCAACAGGTTTTGAGGTAGAGGGGTTTGATAACGCTGAAAGTGTTAAGGAAGCTCTAAACCATAGAACTCCAGATTTAATAGTATTAGATATTATGCTTCCAAAAACCAATGGAGTTGAGTTACTTGATTATTTAAAAAATAATCCTGCAACAAGCGCTATTCCTGTAATCATGGCAACGGCTAAAGGCACTGAATTTGATAAGGTTGTTACCTTAGATAAAGGTGCTGATGATTATTTAGTAAAGCCATTTGGCATGATGGAGATGGTATCAAGAATTAAAGCGGTACTAAGAAGAACCAATAAAACAAAAGAAGAGAAGAAGGTTCTTACGTATGGACCAATAGAACTTGATTTAAGCTCATACATTGCAAGAGTAGATGGTGAAGAAATTTCATTAACATATAAAGAGTTTGAGCTATTAAAACTATTTATATCTCGTCCAGGTATGGTATTCACTAGAGACCTTATTTTTAACAAAATCTGGGGTATTGAACTTTGCTTTGAAACAAGAACTGTTGACGTACATATTAGAACATTGCGTCAAAAGCTCAATAAGTACAGTGACATGATTGTTACTGTTAGAAATGTAGGTTACAGATTGGAACTAAAGAATCATGAAGAAAAAGATATTTAAGTCGATCTTTATAGTAGTCGTATCAACATTATTTATTAGCCTTGTATTGTCCTTTGGTGTTATGTACTACTATTTAAACAATATTCAAGAAAATGAATTAAAAACTAAATTAGCTATAGTTGCTCAATCCGTTGAAAAATATGGTGTTGATTATTTAAAAAACACTGAGTTTAATCGCGGCAGAATTACTCTAGTTGAACCAAATGGTAATGTTATTTTTGATAACAAGGCTAAAGTAGAACACTTAGACAACCATCGAGATAGAGAAGAAATTCAAGAAGCAATTGAATACGGTATAGGTTATAGTGTTAGATTCTCAGACACTTTAATGACAGAAACTGTCTATTACTCAATTGAATTAAATACAGGTAATGTCTTACGAATATCTGTTGAGTTCTATTCTTTATTGAATATAGTAACAAGTTTAGTATTTCAGTTATTAATAGTTTCAGCAATAGCTCTCGTATTATCAAGTTTTATCGCTAAAAAACTTGCAAACAAGCTTGTTGAACCTTTGAATAATTTAGATTTAGAGCATCCAATGAAAAACAACACCTATGCAGAGTTGTCTCCGTTGTTAAATCATATCAATGCTCAATACATTCAAATTAGTAATAATGAGAAAGAGTTAAACCGTCGTAGAAATGAGTTTACTGCAACAATCAGTAATATGACAGAAGGTTTAGTATTACTTGATAAGAAGAAAAAAATTATTAGTGCAAACTCTGCTGCTTTATTCTTTTTCGGTTTAAGTGAGTATAACAATATTGTTGGCAGTGAGTTCTTAACTGTAGAAAGAGAAAGAACAATCATTAAAGCAATAGAAGAATCTTTAGATACAAAACAAGAGATTGAAATTGAAAGATTTGGAAGAATCTATCAATTAAATATCACATGTGTTAAATATAATGAAGAAAAAATTCAAGGTTATATTATTTTAATCTTAGATCAGACATTAAAAGTAAAAGCTGAAAAGATTAGACGAGAGTTTACAGCCAATGTATCTCATGAATTAAAGACTCCACTACATTCAATTATGGGTAGTGCTGAGCTTCTTGAAAATTCTTTAGTTAAAAAGGAAGATATACCAAGATTTATCGGTCATATAAGAAAAGAATCATCTCGTTTAGTTTCAATAATAGATGACATTATTAAACTATCTGTTTTAGATGAAAAATCTCAATATAGCTTTGAAGCGATTTCATTAGATGATGTTGTTAACTCAGTAGTAGGTTCGTTAGAGCCAATCTCTAAAACTAAGAAAGTTACAATTTCTCATCAGTTAAGCCAATGTACTATTCCAGCAATATATTCATTACTTCATGATGTTGTATATAACATCATTGAGAACGCAGTTAAATATAATGTTGAAGATGGGAAGGTTGATATAACTCTTGTAGACCTTCAAGACAAGGCAGTCTTAACTGTTAAAGACACAGGAATTGGTATTCCAAAGCAATATCATGATAGGGTGTTTGAAAGATTCTTTAGAGTAGATAAGAGTCATTCACGTACAATAGGAGGAACTGGTTTAGGTTTGTCGATTGTAAAACACGCTATGATGAAGCTTAATGGAAAAGTATCTTACACAAGTGTTGAAAACGAAGGCACAACTTTTGTGCTAGAGTTTAAAAAATAATTAATTTAATCTTTCATATCATAAGCGGTTCTATGTTTGGTAGTCATTTAATAATAAATGACTACTTTTTTTAAGTTTATAAAGGCCAAATTAAAGTTTTTTTAGTTATATATGAACTTAATAAATTAGAAAATTGTGTTAAAATTTGATTATGGTTTTTACCTGGAACGTACATACACAAAAGTTATAATAGATAAAAGAGTTCATATGTTAGGTAGTTTTTTTAGATTAATTTTTCTCATAGGAATAGCTGTTCTTACTATTTATATGATGTGTAATAACTCATTACCAGCTGAAAAGAACAAGCTAAACAATCCTTCATTAACAGAAGATGTTTCAACTAAGGATATTGAAGCTAAAACAAAAAAATCCTCAAGAACATCAGCAGTTAGGATTCATCACAAATAACAAAAGAGCTTGACCAATAATTTAAAACAATAACGTTAAATACCTTTTATTAATTTTGAATATTTTGATAAAGAGTTAAAACTTTTAACTGTTTTTGATGTTTAAAATTTTATTAATTATAGTTATTGAACAAGTTTTTTTTAATTAGTTGAATAATTTTTATAAAAAATTAAAAAAGTAAAATATTTTTTATAGATTTTGTAAAACTTTTTGAGACTAATGTTGTCATATATAACAGATTAGATATTGGAAAAATTAGTAAATTAAGTTGGATTAACATGAAAAATTATCGTAGAGCTATAGTTCAGCGCATAAAAAAAACTAAGTACATTTCAAAAAGTAGATATGAATTTATCGACTTTGCCCGTGCAATTGTGATACTTCAATTTGTGTCAGCACATGTTGGTTTTAACAGTCCGATGGAAATTTCATATGTATTAGTACCTATTTTCTTTATCACTGCAGGATATTTATTCTCAGGTTTTACAAGAACATTTTGGGAATCATTAAAAACAAATTTTGTAAAATTTTTGATACCTTTTTATGGCTTAACATTATTTTACGGAATCTTAGAAATATTTAGATTTAACTATTTAGGCTATGGTAATTATGAATCAATTATAATGTCATTTATAAAGGCATTATGGGGTTCTGGATACATTCCTTTATACCCTGAACTTCTGATCGATCAGATCTATAATTTCCCAAGATATGATGATCCTTCAACTAGCTTGTTTGAATATAATCTTCCATCAAGTACAAATCTATGGTTCTTAATGGTTATGTTTACAGGTCAGGTGATTTTCCACTTAACCGTTGTAAAAACTCAAAACAGACCATTATTAAGATTTTTAGTTGTTATTGCTTTAGTTATGTTTAGTTGTATAGAACAAGTATTCCCTGAAGTAAGACAATTACCTCTTGGTTTAGGTCGTGCTACATTAGCTGCTGCTTGGATGCATGTAGGTTTATTCTTAAATCAAAAACAAATCTTAACAACTAAGGTTTACCCGATTAAGACAATCATTCTAATGCTTATAGGAGCAGGTTTAGTTATACTTTGTAATTACTATGATACTCATGGTGAAGCATTAGCAAATAGCAAATACGGTCCATTAGGAATTTACAATGTAATCCTTACATTTTTAGGTGGTGTTGGTTGTTCTGTGTTTGTATTAGAATTATGTAAGGTAATTATTGCTCAACCTATAAGTTCAATTAAACATGTGTTGAACACTATTGGTAAACGTACAATGGTTGTATATAGCTTCCACTTTGTGTTCTGCTTCATTCTTACTGCTTTATATCTAGCTGTAACAGGTAAAGCTCCTTTATTAGACCCTGAAACTGTTGCGATGGTATCATTTGATAATTGGGAATTCTGCATACCATGTACATTGTTAACTACATTGTTATGTGTATACGTAAGTATAATTGCAGATAAAGCAGTTAAAAATTTCCCAAATGCATGGTGGTCAAAGGTGTTCTGTGTATGCGTGAACTTTAGAAAGAGTTAATTGAAGATACAAAATCAATAAACAAGAAAATAAACAACACCCCCGGTATAAGTAAATTTATATTGGGGGTGTTATTTTATTTTTCGTGTTACCAACGGTTATACGTTATTCACTAAGATTGAATAATTTTACTTTTTCGTACAGCTTGAATTGAAAACAAATCAAAACAATGTAAAACTATAAAAAATATCTAAACTATAGGAATAAATAAATAAGGCGCGAATGATATGATGCAAGAGATAAAGATTGGAGCTATTTATAAGCATTTTAAAAGAGAAATGGTTGAAGATAAACTCTCAAATGAGTATTTATACAAAATTATCGCAATAGGAGAACATACAGAAACAGCTGAAGATATGGTTGTATATCAAGCGTTATACGTACCTTTTAAGACTTATGTAAGACCTTATAAAATGTTTGTCGAAGAAATTGATAGAGAAAAATATCCGAATATAAAGCAGA
>JAXJQF010000096.1:0-8070 GCA_036311285.1 Ruminobacter sp.
AACCATAGTTGTTGGAACAATAAACTTTGTTGGTTGTTTTTTATTGTTCTGGTTAGAGCATGTATTTGGGGCTTTAACTGTAGATTACGATTTATTATGGTCAAGTATTTCAACGTTCTTTGTATGGCCATTATTGTATGTCGTAATGAATTTGTTTTGCGGTAATCCAGAAGAAGAAAATAAAAACAACTATGCCTAAATTTATTCTAGCTTCAGCGTCTCCAAGAAGAAGGGAATTATTGTCGTCATTAGGTGTTGATTTTGATATTATTGTCCCATCCATTGATGAGAGTAATATAGGTGATTTAAGGGAACCGGATAAAATTGCTACCTATCTTTCTTATAAAAAAGCTTCTGAAATATTAAAGACTAATAAAGATTCATGTATTATTGCTGCTGATACTATAGTTGTTTGTAATAATGAGATATTTGGAAAACCTCAAAATAAACAACATTTCTTTAAAATGTTTCAACATTTAAATAATAATTATCACAAGGTAATAACTGGATTAACAGTATTGTATAAGGATTATTTATATAGCGATTCTATTACTACAAATATTAAGTTCAAATTTGTTTCAGATGAAGAATTAGAAAAATATTGGAATAGTAATGAGCCTAAAGATAAAGCAGGAGGCTATGGAATACAAGGTTTAGGTGGTCGTTTTGTAGAGCAAATAAATGGAAGTTTTACTAATGTGGTAGGACTTCCTATTGAAAAATTAAAAGAAGTTATAGACGAAGTTGTTGCTTATGAAAAAAATACTTGTTAGTTTTTCTCCTTTTGATGTGACACTTGCTCATGTTGAAGATGGTAAATTATGCCGTTACGAACGTTATATTAAAAATAAATCATCATATTTAGATGGAAACGTATATTTAGGAAAAGTTAGTAGAATTATCCCAAGTATGAATGCTGCTTTTGTGGATATAGGTGGAGAAACAGGGTATTTACATTATAGTAATTTTAGACATAAATTATCTAAAGCGGTTTCTATAAGTGATGTATTGCATGTAGGTGACTTAGTAATAGTACAGATAATAAAGGAATCAATAAGAGATAAAAAAGTAAAATTATCTAATATGATAAGTCTAGCCTCAAGATATGTGGTGCTGAATACTTATAATAACCTAATAAATTTTTCATCGAAGCTTCAACTAGAAGAAAAGTCTTATATTAATACAGTTGTTGAAGAAAATAAAATAGCTTTCCCTTACGGATATTTATTTAGAACTGAGTGTAATAAATTAACAGAACAAGAGCTTGTAGCAGAAGCGAATTCATTAAATACTATTTGGAGTAGTATTGAATTTTTTGCTAAGAATGATAAAACCCCTCGTCTAATATTTTCTAAATCAATTTTTTTTAATTCATTTTTAACAAACGTAAATCTTGATAACATTGATTGTATTGAAGTAGAAGGAGATGATAATTTTGGTTTTAAAGGCTTTATAGAAGAGTATTTTGGTCAAGATTACTTAAAGTTGATTAAGAAAAAAAATGAAGATATTTTTGCAAGAAATGATTTACAAAACCAATTTAATCAGCTGTTTGATAATCGTGTTAAGTTGAAAAATGGTGGAGAAATTGTTATAGAACACACTGAAGCAATGACAGTCATTGATGTTAATACAAGTTCTTTCGTAGGCTTTAAAGATGAAGAAAATACTCGAGTGTTGATAAATCAAACGGCCGCATCTGAAATATGTAATCAAATAGTTTTACGCAATATCACGGGGGTCATAGTTATTGATTTTCTTGATATGATGAAAGACGAAAACAAGAACAAGATTTTATGTAATTTAAGAAAATTCTTTAAGGATAAAAACGATAAAATAATAGGATTTAACGAACTAGGTTTAGTTTTTATAAATAGAAAACGCGTAAAAAATAGCGTTGATGATATTATGTTAGATGACGAGCTTATTAAAGTTGATAAATCACAATTACTAAAGCCAATATATTTAATGTCAGAAATTTATAAGAAGATTGTTTATCATTGTAATTATGACAAAATAGATAATTTTATATTGTATGTTTCTAATCATTTAAATAAGTTCTTTACTGAAAATGATTCATCTATGCTAAAAGAGTTGGAACGAGTTTGCCATAAGAATATAGTTCTAAAGACAGTTGATAGCTTTACGAATAATAAATACGAAGTAATTGCAGGTTAGCAATATGAATATAATTATAGGACAACTATCTGCTAATGCTAGACCTTATAAAGATACTCTCAAGAAAATAGAAAGTATAATTGATAAAAATTATGATTGTGATGATACAAATATTTTAATACTGCCTGAAAACTTCCTTGAATATAATTCGTCTATTGATTTGAATAAAAAATTTGCAGACCTTATTGAACAACAAACAATAATTGAACAAATTTCAAAGATCGCACAAAAAAAGAAATGCTATATTTTTGCGGGAACTGTTCCTATTAAAAGAAATGAAAGGTATTACAATTCATGTAATATCTTTGATTGTTACGGTAATTTAATTGATGTATATGAAAAGAGAAATTTGTTTGTAGCCAATATTGAAGGTTTGGAATATGACGAAGCGTCTTTTTATACACCAGGCAATAAAGAAGTAATCGTTAAAATTGCGGATTATAATTTTGGTGTCGCGATTTGTTATGATTTAAGATTTCCAGAACTTTTCGAAAGTATGAAGAATAATAATGTCGATATATTTGTAGTAATTGCGGCTTTTACTTATAAAACGGGAAAGGATAATTGGGTTGATTTATTGACAGGTGTCGCTAGGAAAAATGAATGTCTTGTTGTTGCATCAGATTTGTGTGGTCGATCTGAATGTGGTTATAAATGCTACGGGCATTCTTTAATAGTTGGTAAAGATGGACAAATAATATTACAATTGAATGAAGACGAGTCAGATATTAATTATAAAATATAGTTAGAAGTAGAAGAGTTATGGATGTATGAAAAATAAAGACGAATATAAAAAGATAGAAGATAAAATTTTAAGGTCCAATGATGTAAATGATATGTCAATTTATATTGATAGATTAAATTCATCAGATTTGGATTTTTCTGATATTTATTTTTCAGATGTAGTTAGAGAATCTTGGGGATTAGTTGATTCTAAGATATCAAGTGCTTCATTCTCAATTGTAAAGGGTGTTGGCGTACGAGGTGTAAAGGGTGAAGAAACAATTTTAACAACATCTAACATTATCAATGATAGTGAAATGAATACCTTGGTGAACGCTGTTGTTGCAAGTAAATCATCAAATTGTGGTAGTAGGAAAGAATTTAGTCATAACTTTAGTAATCCTAAAATTGCACTAAAGGAGTTTGATCCAATTGATTTCATTAGTAGAGACGAAAAAGTAAGAATGATGAATGAAATTGATGATTTTGTTAGAAATTTAGATTCTAGAGTTATTCAAGTGTCTGTAAGTCTAAATATGGTTGATAGACATAATTTATTATTCACATCAGATTACAATTCTGTTTCATTTAATTCACCAGATGTTGTTTTAAGTATTTATGTTCAAGTAATGAAGGATGGACGAATAGAAGCTGGATCTAATTCAGGAGGAAAGTCAGGAAATGTTGATTTTTTATATGATGAAGTTCCTGTTCTCCCATCAGACTATATTTATGGAATTTCACAACTAGATTTAACAGATGTTAAAACAGAAAAGAGATATCTTGCTATAGCTAGAGAAGCCTTAAGAGTTGCACTTGTTAATTTAGAATCGAAGGAATTTACAGCAGGCAATTTTCCTGTAGTTTTAGCCAATGGTTGGCCAGGAGTTTTAATTCATGAAGCTATCGGACATGGGTTAGAAGCTGATTCTATTCGAAAAAAAGCTTCAATATTTGTTGATAAGATAGGTGAACAGGTTACTTCTCCTTTGTGTACCATTGTGGATGATGGAACACTAGAGCGTGGTACGGGGTCATTTGATTATGATAGTGAGGGAACTCCTTCACAATATAATGTTTTGATTGAGAATGGCGTTTTAAAAACATACATGTACGATAAGCTTAACGCTAAGCTAATGGGGGCTAAACCAACAGGTAATGGTCGACGTCAAGGATATGGTGTCGTTCCTATTCCTAGAATGACTAATACATATATGCTACCAGGAGAATCAGATCCTAAGGATATAATAAAATCTATAGATAAAGGGATATATGCTATAAGGTTCGAAGGTGGACAAGTAAATCCAGCTTCAGGTAATTTTACATTTGGTGCATCTGAAGCTTATTACGTTGAAAACGGAGAAATATGTTATCCGATAAAAGGAGTTACTTTAATTGGAAATTGTATTGATGTAATGAAGAAAGTTTCAATGGTTGGCAACGATTTGAAGTTTGATAAAGGTGTTGGTCGTTGTGGTAAACAAGGTCAAAGTGTGCCTGTCGGAATTGGTCAACCAACACTTAGGTTAGATTCAATAACAATTGGTGGCACCAAGTAATTAACAGCAAGTTAAAAATTAGTTACAAAATACCCTCGTAATGAAATATTTGTATTACGAGGGTATTTTAAATTAGATATTAAATTATTTATTTAGAATTGCTTTAGCATCTTCAAAACCGCCGATACTAGTTACGTCTTTGTAACCAGCTAGCTTTAAATTTGTTAAAGCAACACCGGCTCTTTTTCCAGAACGACAAAATAAAACAATCGTATCTTCTTTCTTGATGTTGTGCTGAGACATTCCTGATAAGATTTCGTTATGCGGAATGTTTATGGTACCTTCAATGCTTTTTTCTTGGTACTCAGCTGGAGTTCTAACGTCGATATAAAATGTATCAGCTAGTACATTGTTTGAAAAAATAACACTTAAAGTAAAAGATAAAAAAAACAGTATTTTTTTCATAATAGTCTTTCCTATTTTATAAAGAGTTTTAAATATTGATATAATTCTTTAAAATATTTTTTATCATCTTTGTCTTCAGATGTTTCTTTTTGTGCTTGTTTAACTAAGTTTCTAAGTTTGTTTCTATCCATTTCTGGATATTGTGAAATAAGAACATTTATTTCTTTAATGCCATTATCTATAAGTTTTTTTCTTTGATTTTCTATTGCATAGTTAGTAGTATTTCCTGAAACATGTATACCAGCAATACTCTTTAGGGCATTTTCATATTTGCTTATATCATCTTCTCTTTTTCTTAAAAGAGCTTCGATATGAAGATTTTGTCTTCTTAATTCTTCTGAATTAGGTTTTAATTTCTTTGCATTTAAGCAAGCTTCTTTCAATGTTGTATCGTCATCAAATGGAAGCTTCTCTATTTCTGTTAAAGAAAGAGAATACATTTTTATGCCAAGCTCTCTTAAATTTTTAGCTTTTCTTTTTATAGAACTTTTTGATACCCAATCGTCATCATAATCGTCATATTGTTGATTAAAATTTATTTCGTCTTGTAACATAATTAGATCCTTTTTGATTTTTAGTGTATTCTATCATATTTATAAAATTATTTTTACAAAACGCATAACGAGAAGTGATCATGACTAAGGATATAGACCAAGAGATAAACCAATTGTCAGAGTTGGTTTCTAGAGCGCTAAAAAAAGCTAAAGACAAAGGGGCAGATCAAGTATATCTATCCGTTGGACGCGCTTCTACCTCTTCTATTTCATGTAGAAAACAAAATAAAGAGAAGATTAAATATTCTAATTCAATGGGAATAAGCATTGTCTTATATAAAGACCAAGCCATGGGAAGTTCTCAAACAAATGAATTATCAGACGGTGCTATTGAAAAATGTATTGACGCTGCGCTAAGTATTGCTAAATATACGGATCCTGATGATGCTGAAGGATTACCAGAATATGATTTATTAGCGAAGGAATCAAAAGATTTTGATGTATATCATCCTCAACAAATGGACATGGATAAAGCTTTTGAAATATGTAAAAGTTTAGAACAGCAGACTCTTGTGGCTGATAGAGATATTGATAACTTCCAAAGTTCAAGTTTTGGATGGGGAGAAAAGGTTCGTGTAGTGGGAAACTCTCATGATATAATTTTTTCAAAAAAATTAACGACCTATACAAAAAGTGTCCACTTAATAATGAAAGGGAACGACGATAAGAGTAAGCACGGCTATTCATCTACATATGAAGCGGATCTTAAAGATTTGTTAGAAGATGATTTTATCATCAATGAAGCAATTGAAGAAGCTAAGACAGCATTAAATCCGAGAAAGGTAAAGACCGGAACATACCCTGTAATTTTTAAGCGAGGAGAATCTGACTTCCTATTTTCATCATTCTATGCAGCTATTACAGGTGGTAGTCAATATTATAAAACAGGCTATTTACAAGATTGTAAGGGAAATGAAGTCTTTCCATCATGGTTAAGCATTGATGAAGATCCTTTTGTGATGAAGGACTTAGGTTCTTCCTTCATGGATGGAGATATGGTAAAAAGAGATAAATTTTGTATAGTAAAAGATGGTGTTGTGCAAGATTATTTGTTGAGTAATTACTATGCTAAAAAACTAAATCTAATCACCAATGGTCATTCAGGTGGAGTAACCAATACTTATGTAAAATCAAGTATTGATAATGTTTGTTCATACACTGATTTAGTAAAGAAAATGGATAAAGGATTGATTATTACCTCTACAATTGGTCAAGGTTTTAATCATCAAACAGGTGACTACTCTAGTGGAGCTGAAGGTTTTTGGGTAGAAAATGGAGAGATTCAGTATCCTGTTTCAGGTTTTACAATTGCCGGAAATATACTAGATATGTATAGAAATATTGTAGCTATAGGTAGTGATATTGATGCAAGAACAGATGTAAATGTAGGTTCAGTATTATTAAGTAGTATGAAAATTGCTGGTGAATAATTATTTTGATTATTATATTCATAGTATTATAATAATTACACTTACGTTTTTATTGGATTAAATAATATGAAAAGAGAATTATCTTTAGAATTTTGCCGTGTTACTGAAGCTGCTGCTTTAGCTGGTTATCATTGGTTAGGTCGTGGTGACAAAATAGCTGCTGACAATGCTGCTGTTAAGGCCATGCGTTACCTATTAAATCGTATTGATTTTTCTGGTGAGATTGTTATCGGGGAAGGTGAAATCGATGAAGCTCCAATGCTATATATTGGTGAAAAAGTTGGTAAAGGCGGTGTAGAGGTTGACATAGCTGTAGATCCTATTGATGGAACAAGAATGACAGCAATGGGACAAGCTAATGCTGTAGCAGTTTTAGCGGCGGCCGATAAGGGGGTATTCTTAAAAGCTCCAGATATGTATATGGAAAAATTAATAGTTGGTAGTAATGCCAAAGGAGCAATCGATTTAAATTTACCTTTAGAAGAAAATATTCTAAATATATCTAAAGCTACCGGTAAGAAGATTAGTGATTTAACTTGTGTTACTTTAGCTAAGCCAAGACATGATAATGCAATCAAAATGATGCAAGAGATGGGGTTGCGTGTGTTTGCTTTACCTGATGGCGACGTAGCTGCCTCAGTGTTAACATGCCTACCAGATAATAATATTGATTTTTTATATTGTATTGGCGGAGCGCCTGAAGGCGTTGTTAGTGCTGCAGTAACTAGAGCATTAGATGGAGATATGCAAGGTAAATTAATTCCTCGCGATATAGCCAAGGGAGCTACACCTGAAAATATTGAGTTTGCAAAGAAAGAGATAGAAAGATGTTTAAAGCTTGGCGTAGAACCAATGAAAGTGTTAACTTTAGATGATATGGTTTCTACTGATGGTGTTATGATTTCAATTAGTGGCATAACTAAGGGCGATCTATTAGAAGGTGTTAGTGTTAATGGTAATCTAGCAAGTACTGAAACATTGTTTATAAGAGGCACATCAAAGACTATAAGACGTATTAAATCTGTTCACAGATTAGATAGAAAGTCTCAAGAATTATACGATATTGTTTTCGGTGCAATTAAATAAACTTGAGATAATTTTGACTCTTCACGGAATTGTTGGAAATGTAAAGATTGAAAAAGGGACAAAAGTACTCTAATATTTTAAGCGACTAAAAAAAATAGAGAGAATACTTTATGTCCCTTCATGCGTATAATACAC
>JAXJQF010000097.1:0-10166 GCA_036311285.1 Ruminobacter sp.
CAAAACTACCAATTAATTCCCGTTTATTAACTATTAAACAATACGAAAGAATTAGCAATTTTACATTTAAATAATCTTTACAAAACTGAGCTGAATTCCTGTTTTTCTCACAAGAATTTGGCTCAAAACTCTAAAGTCAGGTACTAAAAAAAAATTTACTGTCAACAAAAAAATTGCATAATTTTAAATATTTTTTCTTTTTGAACAAATAACAAACATTTACAAACTCCTATTGGTTATTTCGTTTACAATCATTCAATTTTAATATTTTATTTGATCGACTCTATCTAATAATATTTATATATAGTTCATGTACTAGAAAATTGTATAAACAAAAAGTATATACCGATCTCAATAACGTAATAAAAATATACTCTAATTGCTTATTTTTCTTTAGTATAACTACTTAACATTGGTACTTTTTGTTTTTACAATTCCATAACCAATTCTTAGTTTTATTTATTATTATTTAGGTGTGAATATGGATTTCCCTCTAGACCCAAAACAACTAGAAGATTTAGACACCCTAGTTCCTGAACTATGTTCTATTAAAGAACCTGATGTCGAAAAAATTAACTTTTTAATTATTCCAGATGAATTAAATTCTGAATCAGCAGAGCTTTTTGGTTTAGCCTTTTCTAGTGTTGAAAAAAAACAATATCGTCAAATTTATTTAATTACAGATACATTATTAACACTAGACCCTACTCCAAAGATTTACATCCCTGACTCTCAAGATGAAATCTTTACTCAACACCAACCTGCTGTTGAAAGTTTGCTTCAACTACAAAGCAATGGTGCTTTATTTACAACAAATCAAATAGATATAGCATTTACGAAACATTTTAAGGATGTACTTCCTTTTATTCGTTATTTATTCCCAGATGTAGAAATATGCCCTATTCTAACAAACTGCTCCACAGCTGCTCAAATACTAGAAAAGTTTGCAGGATTACAATTTACAAGTGATGACCTAATCATATTTGTTGGTTCTCTATCAAGTGGGTTAACAAGAGCAGAAGCCTTAGATAACGACACAAGTGTTTTAGGGCATTTATTATCACAAGACGGCGTTATTAGAATTAGCCAAACAAGATTTGCTAACATATTAAATACTGCATGCAAACTTTCATTTGCAATGAACTTAAGATCTAGAAAATTTGGATATAAATGTACTAAGCAAAATGGAAGAAGCTTGATACAAGTTAAAGGTATGTGTGCATTTGGATACTACATTTAAATAAGCTAAAGATTATCAAAACAAACTTTTCACATATCAATTAAAATTGATTTGTGAAAAATTTAAGCATGTGCTTATCTTTTTTGATTTTGATCTAATAATCTAATAATAGAACAACGTCTTATTGTTGATATTATATATGTATTAGTTTACTATGCTTAAGCATATATAATTACATAGATAATTATATACTTATTGAATATCCATCATAGACACAAAGAAGAATATAATATGTCCGAAAATAACAATGATAACTATACATCTTTAGAACAAGCTTTTTCTCTTGGCAATGGTCAAGATGGTGCATTAGATTGGTTCCAAAAGACAAAACAACCAGTTGCTGTATTCTTAATTAGTGGTATAAAACTTGAAGGTTTAGTAAGCAGCCATGATCAATATAGCTTACTTTTAACAGACTCTCACGGAAACCAACAGTTAATTTATAAAGCAAAGATTTCAACAATTACTACTGCAAATCAAGGCGGAAACAGACATGGTCCATCAAACGGCCCTAGAATGTCTCGTAAACCAATGATGAACAAAGGTATTAACTAATTATTAAAGCTTTATATAAGTAATACTTAGTACAATTTTAATAATTGTAGTTATAAAGACTTCATTTATAAATCTCCTATATTTTTTAAATTTAGGAGATTTTTTAAAGTATGTAAGGAATTCCATCCTTTACAAAGACTGTTGCAAATCCACCATTCTTACTAGCTTCAACTCCTAACACTGTATCTTCAAAAACAACACTATTAGAAGGAGTTCCACTTACTTCTAAACAAGCTTTCACAAATGTCTCTGGATGAGGTTTGTGATTAACTACGTCCTCAGCAGTAATAACAACTTTAATAAATTTATGCAATTCTGTATTTGCAACTATATAATCGGCATTAGAACGCAATGTTCCTGTTCCAATTGCCATAGGAATGTTGTGCTTCTTTAAATATTCTAGAACTTCATACATTCTTGGATAGACTTCAACCTTATTAATATTGCTTTTATAGTTATCTGCTTTTTTGTCTGCTAAAGTGTAAGCATCGACATCTTTCAAATTGTGTATTTCTATTAGTTCCTTTGCTATGTACCTACTTGGAACACCTCCTCTTGCATACAACCAATCATAATCTACATCAATTTCATATTGTTTCATTACATCTTGCCATGCTTTTATATGAAAGCACATTGAATTTACCAAAGTACCATCAAGATCAAAAACAACGCTATCAAATTTATCTAATTCTTCTAAATCTAATTCTTTCATTTGTAAAACAATTTTAGAAAATAAATAACTTAATACAGTTTACTAAGAACTTATAACGAACAAAAGTTTAAATATAAACCTTAAACCTATAACTATAATATAAATCTTTTATTTAAAGTATACCATACCATCTTTTACAATTTAGATAATTAAAATTTCATGCCTTACAAAAACATAAATCTATTCAGTATCAATTTTGGTTACAACTGTTTTAAATTTTACCTACTTTTTTATATAATATTCGTAGGAGTTTATTATGGAACATATATATACTGATTTAGCAATTTTAGGTGGTGGTGTTGCAGGTATGCATGCATACAAGGCAGCATTAAAGAGTGGTGTACAACCAATAATTATTGAAATGGGCCCCATAGGAAAAACATCTTTACATTGTGGATATATTCCTACTCAAATATTAAGAAAACTGTCGTTACAAAAAACCAAAACAAAAGGTAAAAACAGTAACATGCCTTTTTTAATATCTGCAAATGACGCCACAATTCATAATCACAATCCTCTACAAATAATTAAACAGCAATCCCAGAAATTCATTGATAATTATATTAAAGACCTTTATAAAATTCCTGAACATAACAGAATTATCGGTCGTGCCTTCTTTACCGATCCTCACACATTAGAAATAGAAAACACTAACATCAAAATAACAGCTAAGGCTATTATTATTGCGGTTGGTTCGGTTCCACATATCCCTTACTTTCTTAAAAATCTTTCCGATAGAGTAATAACCTCTAAGCAGCTATTTGAAATTGAACAACTCCCAAAAAGAATAGCTATACTAGGGACAGGAAGTATTGGTCTTGAAGTAGGACAATCTTTATCAAGATTAGGTGTTGAGACTATATTTTTCGGAGAAGATAGTCTTTGGCACTTTACTGACGAAAAAATAAAAAAATCAGCTATAGCATCCTTCAAAAAAAATGAGTCCGCAGTAATGAATAGCTGTATTACAGGCGTAAACAAAACAGAAAATGGAATAAAAATTTACTACATCGATGAATCAAAATATGAGTATTTCGTTGAAGTAGATTATATATTGTGTGCAACAGGTAGACGACCAAACTTTAAAAACATTAACATAGAGTCAACTGGTATCAAATTTAATAACATTGGTTTACCTGATATAAATATGTTTACAATGCAAACTAATATTCCTCATATCTTCATGGCGGGCGACGTATCTAGTGCAAATGTAAACCAACAAAACGCAATTCATCAAGGAACAGTAGCAGGAGTAAATGCTGCTCTATTCCCAGAAACCCCAAAACGAGTTAATTACAAAAAAATAGATACCATTTTAACAACACCTCAAATGGCAATCGTTGGTCAAAGTTATGAAGAATTAAAAGAAAAAGCTAAGACTAAAGGATTACGTTTTGTAATAGGTGAAGGTTTATTTAAAAACAACTACTATGCTCAAATCATGGATGAGTCAGATGGTATTATTCATTTATACTTCAATGTAGCCGACCGAAAATTCCTAGGTGCAGAACTTTGTGGACCAGATATTTCACATATGGCCCAACTATTAAATTGCTCTCTAACTAATAATGAAACCATTGATAAGCTAATCAACTATAGATTCTATTATCCTTCGACCCTAGAACTAATTACTGACGCATGCAAAGATGCATACAATAAGCTTAATCTATTACAGATAGATAAAGACGGAAACATAGATGCAATATTATTAGATAACGAAGATGATGATTTAAATCTTGATTTTCTACAAGATGACGATGATAAAAATTTAGATGAGTCTAAACCATACATCAGAGAAGAAGATTTTGATTTATAACTTCATTACACTCTCATCTTAAATTTTTTTCTAATATCCTTAACAAATAAGCTTTCAAAAAATTACTTGTTTAATGTAACGATTGTTGGCAACATTGTAGACAATGTTTAATACTAGCAAGGATTAGAATTAAAATATATAATTTGCTTCGTATTAGTTTTAATTAAATACATATAATACTTTATATTTATAAATCGCAAATTTATTTAGGAACAAAAATGTCTACTCAAAAAATCGTTCTAGCAACATCTAATCCAGGTAAGGTTAGAGAATTTAATCGTTTACTTGAAGGTTCAAACATAGAGATTCTTCTTCAAAGTGAATTTAATGTTGTTTCTCCTGAAGAAACAGGTACAACCTTTGTGGAAAACGCTATTATCAAAGCAAGAGAAGCTGCTAGAGTTTCTGGATTGCCAGCAATTGCTGACGATTCAGGGATTGAAGTAGATTGCTTAAATGGTAGACCTGGAGTATTTTCTTCTAGATTTAGTGGAGAAGATGCAACAGATGAAAAAAACCTTCAAAAGCTAGTAGAATCTGTAACTCCATTTCCTCAAGATGAAAGAACAGCTCGCTATTGGTGTATTTTAGTTCTTATGAGACATGCTAATGACCCTACTCCTATTATTGTTCAAAAATCATGGAACGGCGAAATCATAACAGAAAAGCGTGGTACTAACGGTTTTGGTTACGACCCTATATTCTTAGTTCCAATTATGGGGAAAACCGCAGCAGAATTAGATCCTGAACAAAAAAACGTTCTTAGCCATAGAGGTCAAGCACTACGTGAACTTATGCCAATTCTTTTAAAGATGTACGATAAAAACTTCGACCCACTAACAAATGGGCTTTAATATGCAAAATTTGCCTCCTCTAGCTATTTACGTTCATCTGCCATGGTGTATAAGAAAATGTCCCTACTGTGATTTTAATTCTTATAAAATCCCTGCGGACTGCAATGCAACTGATATATATTGTAATGCCCTTATTAAGACAATTTATAACGAGTTAAATTGTCTTAATAAAAAATTTAACACATACCATAATCAAGCTAACTATAAAGATATTCTTAATAGAGAAATCATTAGTATCTATATAGGTGGAGGCACTCCTTCTTTATTTAATCCACACCAAATAAATAAAATAATTTCAACTCTAAGGTCGTGCTTTAAATTTCATAAAAATATTGAGATTAGCATGGAAGCCAATCCTGGTACCTTAGATTTTGAAAAGCTATCAATGTATAAAGAGGCTGGCTTAAATAGAATAAGTATAGGGGTACAAAGCTTAAACAACAAACATTTAAAAACATTAAATAGAATACATTCAAGAGACAAAGCCCTGGAAACCATCTCTAATGTTAATAAGATATTTACAAACTTTAATGTTGACCTTATGCACTCCTTACCTAATCAAAGCAGTGAGGAAGCTATCTTAGATCTTAAAGATGTATTAAGTATCACTCCACCACATCTTTCGTGGTATCAATTAACAATCGAGGAAGGAACTCCTTTTGAAAAAAACACCCCACTGCTTCCAGATGATAATATTGTTGAAAACATTTATCTTGAAGGCTATGAATTATTAAAAAAATATGGTTACAATCATTACGAAGTAAGTGCTTTTGCAAGAAGCGGTTTCAAATGTATTCACAACTCAAACTACTGGAGATTTGGGGATTATCTAAGTTTTGGTGCAGGAGCTCATAGTAAGTTAACCATTATTAACAATTTAAATAAAGATAATAACAAAGTCATCGTAAGAACACATAACGAAGACACTCCTAACAAATTTATTGAACTTGTTAATAGCAATCAACCTTATTATGAAGTACAAACCGTTAATAAAGATGAATTACCATTTGAGTACTTCTTAAATCGCTTACGTTTATTTGAAGACTTTGACCTAAACGAATTTACTAAATACACATCATTAGATAAACAAATTGCTCTCAATAAACTAGAAAATGCTATAAATAATGGTTTAATTACTATCTCTTCAAATAATATCGTTTCAATAACAAATAAAGGTCATTTATTTGTTAATAGTATCTTAGAAGACTTCTTATAAAATCACATGTAAAGTAATGTTTGAGAATGTATTAAATCAACATTTGAAATTATCATTTTATATGCGTATTTATATTTAGAAAATACCAAAACAATATAATAAAAAAGGTGGCCGAAACCACCTTTTGTATATAAAACAATATTAACGAAATCAACATTGTTAAAACATACATATCTTGAATTAGCAGTCATAACATAAAATGACTGCTAAATACTCAATTAAAGCTTGCCACAACAGCTCTTATACTTCTTTCCACTTCCACAAGGACACGGAGCATTTCTGCTGATTCTAGCGCGCTCTACTTGACCATTGTTTTGCATTTCTAAAGATTTAGCTTCAGCCTGAGCTTGTTGTTTTCTTCTTTCTTCAGCAATTCTAGCTTGTTCCGCACGCTTTTGTTCCATCTCGTCCACTTCTTCCTTAAGACGAATTTGAACGCAACTTAAGTAACGAATAACGTGGAACTTGAAATTTTCAAGCATAGTTGTGAACATCTTGTATGATTCAAGCTTATATTCTTGCTTTGGATTTTTTTGAGCATAACCACGTAAACCGATACCTTGACGTAAGTAATCCATAGCAGCTAAATGTTCTTTCCAAAGTACATCTAACGCTTGTAACATTACGTTACGTACTAAAACATCTGCTTGTTCTTCACCGATTAATTCTTTCTTCTTGTTAAATTCTTCTTCAGCCACCTTAATAATCTTATCTCTAAGAGTATCTTCAAAAAGCTTTTCGTCATCCTTTAACCATTGAGAAATTGGTAAATCTAAAGTGAATTCTGTCTTTAAATGTTCTTCTAAGCCTGGAACATCCCAATTTTCAATAATTGAATTTTGAGGGATATGTTGACTAATAACACCATTTAAAACGTCAGATCTAATACCATCTAAATCCACTAAACCTGTCTTACCATCTAATAACGCATTACGTTCTAGATAAACAACCTTACGTTGTTCATTTGCAACATCATCAAATTCAAGAAGATTCTTACGAATATCAAAGTTTCTTGTTTCAACTTTACGTTGCGCGTTCTGAATAGCACGAGATACTAACTTATGTTCTAATGGTTGACCTCTTTCCATACCTAATCTTTGCATGATAGCCTTTAACTTATCAGAACCAAAAATTCTCATTAAGTTATCATCCATAGATAAGTAGAATCTTGAGGAACCTGGGTCACCTTGACGACCTGAACGACCTCTTAACTGATTATCGATACGACGTGATTCGTGACGTTCTGTACCGATAATGTGTAAACCACCTGCAGCAACAACAGCATCATGGCGTTTTTGCCATTCATCTTTACACTTTTGGATATCTTCTTCAGTTGGGTTTTCTAATAAAACTAAGTCAGCCTTTAAAGAACCACCTAATACGATATCTGTACCACGACCAGCCATATTTGTAGCAATTGTTACAGTACCAGGACAACCTGCTTGAGCAACAATTTCAGCTTCCTTTTGGTGGAACTTAGCATTTAAAACATTATGCTTGATCTTTAACTTATTTAAAAAGTTAGATAACTTTTCAGAGTTTTCAATTGAAATTGTACCAACTAATACTGGACGACCTTTAGCAACTTGTTCTTTAATATCTTCAACAATTGCTTCATACTTTTCTTCTTCAGTTAAGTAAATTAAGTCACCTAAGTCTTCACGAATCATAGGTTTATGAGTTGGTAAAACAACTGTCTTTAAGTTATAGATTTGATGGAATTCATACGCTTCTGTATCAGCTGTACCAGTCATACCTGCAAGCTTTTCATACATACGGAAATAGTTTTGGTATGTAATAGAAGCTAAAGTTTGGTTTTCATTCTGAATATTTACACCTTCTTTAGCTTCAACAGCTTGATGTAAGCCTTCAGACCATCTTCTGCCTTCCATTGTTCTACCAGTGTGTTCGTCAACAATAACTACTTCACCATCTTTAACAATATAGTCTACATTCTTTTCAAATAAAACATGCGCTCTTAAAGCAGCCATTACGTGATGTAATAATGCAATATTATTTGATGCGAATAAAGAATCGTGTTCGCCTAAAAGACCTTCCTTTTGCAACAATTCTTCAACGTAGATTTGACCTGTTTCAGTTAAGAATGCTTGGCGATTCTTTAAATCACGAGTATAGTGGCCATCACCCTGGTATTCATCAGAGTCTTCCTTTTCCTGTTCTTTTAAGTTAGGAATAATCTTATCGATCTTTATATATAGTTCAGAACTATCTTCAGAAGGACCGGAAATAATTAACGGAGTTCTTGCTTCATCAATTAAAATAGAGTCAACTTCATCCACAATACTGTAATACAATGGGCGTTGTACTCTTTGTTCTGGCATATAAGCCATATTATCTCTTAAATAGTCGAAACCAAATTCGCTATTAGTACCATAAGTAACATCACAAGCGTAAGCTGCTCTCTTTGCATCTGAATCCAATCCTGGAATATTACAGCCAACTGTCATCCCCAAAAATTCAAATAAAGGCTTACACCATTCGCTATCACGACGAGCTAAGTAATCATTTACAGTGATTACATGAACACCACGCTTTGTTAATGCATTTAAGTATGCAGGTAATAAAGCTGTTAAAGTTTTACCTTCACCAGTTTTCATTTCTGCAATTTGATTTTCATTTAAAACCATACCACCCATTAATTGAACATCATATGGTCTTAAACCTAATACACGCAAAGAGGCTTCTCTTAACAAAGCAAAAGCTTCAGGTAAAATACTTTCCAAAGTTTCACCAGCAGCAACTCTTTCCACATATTTATTTGTATATTCTTTAAATTCTTCGTCTTTTAAAGCTTGAAACTTAGGTTCTAATTCATTTACTTTAGCAACGAGTTTTGATAATTTTTTAACAGTTCTTTCATTACTACTGCCAAAAATCTTTGTTAATATTGTTTGAAGCATTTTCTTTAACCAGTTAGTTATAATTGGAATTAAATATCATAAATAATCTTATAATTATTAAATAGGTACAAATATCAGAATTTCAAGACAACAAAATCAAATAATGCAAAAAAATTAATCAATTTTATTATCTATTATCATCTCTGTTATATGTATTTTTTACACACTCTCAAATATATGACCTATAAATTATTAAAAAGTTTTGCTTATTTATGAATTATACGTATGTTTTAACAGCTTGTTATTGTACAAGATCGAGCTGCATTTGTGTTAAATAGAAACAATTTAAAAAAAGACTTGCTTAACAAAAATATTATTTTTTTTGTTACATGGTTTATTTTATATACAACTCTTTAGTAAGATTTTTCCAAAAATCACTCTTTTGAGTTCCATTCTCTAAAAATAGATACTCAAAATCTTGTGGATAATCATTTAAATCCTTATCTTGTATTTTTGAAGTATTTAAAAATTGAAGCTTTTTAAAACAAATCAAAGAAACATATGGACTCTTTCCTTTAACAGAAGAGACATTTAAAATCTTATTTATTGCAAAACTATATTGTTTTGCTATTTCTAAATAATGTTCTAACTGTTCAAAAGGTATAATTAAAAAGAATAATGAATTATCTTTCAGCAATTTATTTACATTACAAAACAAACTTTGAGGTGGTAATGAATCATTACATCTAGCTCTCATTCTTCCATTGTCAACATACTTAACTGAAAAATTAAAGTATGGAGGATTACAGATAATCAAGTCATATAAATTTGAATCATTATTAAATCTATTAGAATATTCATTACTATATTCTTCTAATGAAACATTTCTAACACTTAATCTATCACTCCATG
>JAXJQF010000098.1:0-13271 GCA_036311285.1 Ruminobacter sp.
ATTTTGCTTGTAGCATAGGTGAAGTCTCCACCGCTACTATTCAAAGATATATAGAGACGCAAGGTTGAGAAAGGAAGACGGCTCTCATCCCACCACTCAAGAGTAGTGGGTTTCCGAGCTCAGATTATTTTATGAATTTTTCAATACATAAAAAAAAAGATAAGCTTCATGTCATTATAAAGCTTATCTTCTATTGAATCAGATTAAATTACTTATGCTGTAATCCTATTGATTGCATCAACTATATTAGAATAATCTCTTATCATTTAAATAGATGTGACCTTCCTTTAACGATACCTTTGTTGAATAGATACCATTTTCTAAATTAATATGACCACCTTCTACAAACAACACTAAATTATCAACAGTTTGTTGACCACCAAATAACTCAATAATCTTCTGAGATAATTTAATATTTATGTCGCCCTTTGATTCACTAATAACTCTTTCCGGGTTATTACCTAAATAAACAGATACGTCACCATTAACTTTTAAGTCGTTACCATTAACTTTAGCACTTAAATCCTTTAATATTAAATCTGCATGTGTACCAAAGTTATAATCTGCTATATTAGGATAAAACTCTAACGACATCTTAACGTAGTCTTCAATTTGTCTTGGAGTTAAGTTAACTAACAAATTATGATAGTTAAAATCTGTAATGTTAATAGCTTGATGTTTGTTATCTTCTACTATTTCAGTAGCTAAAACCTTAGAATCTTTAACAACTAACTGTACACCATAACCATAAGTGTTATTCGAATCATTTTTAACAAGTTCTGTCTTTAAATATATATCATTTAAATCAAGGTCAACTTTTTCTTCTTGAGCCTTTACCTTAATATTATCGATCTTCCAATCAATTACACTAACAGTCTTTCCTGCTAATACACCATTAAAGTTAACATTTTTTATTGAACCTATGTATAAATCATCTGTTGCTTGACATTCAATTAAAGGAATACTGATATTATATTTACCGGATGCAATACCATCTAATAACATTGACGTTGTAGTCTTATATGAACCTAAAGAAGCTTCACGACTATTGCTTACATTCCATTTAGCCCCTTCTGAAACGCAAGAGTATTTAGGATTTGATATTACTGCTTTATCGATACTTGCATTAGCATAAATCTTGTCGCCCCAAATCTTGTAACCAATATGTAAATCAATATCAGGAACTTCTTGTAAACCTTCATGTTTTAAGATACTTACAACTTCTGCAAATGTACCTTGATTAAAATTTAAATCAATTTCAGAATCTACACCTGTTAAACCAAATTCAGACTCTACATCAAAATAAAATTCACTTAATCTACCATCATTGCCTTCATGTACATATTTAAATGAATCTTTTTTTGTGGTTAAACCATCTTCTGATGAAAGTAATGTAACTCCCCTATTGGTTACTAAAACTTTATTTAACTCCTTTTCATAAATAGTTTTGCCAATATATATACTTAAAGGATATGCAGCTACACCAACTGTTGCAAGAACAGCTAACATCACCATACTTAACTTGAACTTTACACTCATTTATATCACCGTTTTACTCTTGTTTATTAATATTTTTTTATTAATTTACTTATTTTTTATCATCTTAGCATCATGCATTTTTGCTAATAGACCTTTACTTTCTTTCATAAACATTGTTGAAAACTCGCCAAAATATTCTTTAGCAACGTTAAAGCTTTCAATAAAACTATTTCTATCTCCTGCTTTAATCTTGTTTAATGAATCTTGTAACACATTTATATACCGTTCAATAATTTCAAGATTGTTATTATTAGATAGTATAATATCAGCATATAGACTTGCGTCTTGTGCAAACAGTCTTCCTACCATCATAAGTTCCATATGATAAATAGGTGAACTTAATTGCATAATTTGTTGTAAATCAGGATTATCTTTGGCTAGATAAATGCCATAACAAAATGTAGTAAAATGTCTTAATGCTTGGATATATCCCATTGCTTCATCATGCTGTTTAGCAGTAGATTCAACAATGTTTGCCCCCCATAATAGCATTTGTTCTCGCAACCATTGACAGTCTACATTATTTCTTCCTTCTACCCAAATAATTAACTGCTTAGCAAGGTTTGATATATCTGGACCGAACATTGGATGTAATCCAATAACTGGCCCCTTATGAACCTCTAGCATAACATTTAAAGGCATTGTCTTCGTAGAAGTAAAATCAGCTAAGATGCAATCACTAGGTAAACTAGATAATTTTCTGATTACTAACTCCGTTTTATCAATAGGTACACTAACGATAACTAAGCTTGCATCTTTTAGTATATCATCAGCCTTATCCCAGTCTTTTGACCCCATTGATTCAACAACATAGCCTGAGTTTTGGAAAAAATTAACAAAAATTTTTCCCATCCCTCCGCGACCTCCGATGATTACAATCTTACGAGCATTTGGGTTTACACATTTAAAACCAGCACTTTCACTACCATAAGACTCTCTCATCAAACGACGTAATAGATCCTCAATTAAATCTGGATTAATACCTAATGCTTCACATTCAGCACGACGCTTGTTTAAAAGAGCTAGTTCTCTTTCTGGCACATATACAGGTGCGCCTATTTCCTTTTTAATAATTCCGACTTGCTTTACAAGTTCTAAACGTTTTTTAATTACTTCTATTAAAGCCTTGTCAGCACTATCTATTTGATCTCTAATCTGATCTAAGTTCATTACTTAATTACCTATTATATTTTATGTTTTGGTATTTTTTATTCGTCAATTTCATCCATAAAGCTTTCTAAATCTTCTGGAGTTGCTTCTTCTACAGGAGCCATTTCAATTTTACCACTTACCTGCTTTTCAGCATTTAACAAATAGAAGTCTCTCATTTGAGAATACGGTTCTAATGAATTAGAAAGTAAGTCATCATATTGTAACATTTCAGCTCTTGTATCAACAGCTTCAATACCTGCCAAAATAGCAATTTGCCACCATGGTATGAAATGATGTAAGAACATCATATCATCAATATATGTTCCTATATATTCTCTATAGGTTGTTACACCTAATCCAGGTATAACTAAATATCCACCTTGCTGAACACCCCACTTCCCTAGTACTGTTCCGAATGTCATTTTCTTGTTTTCAAGTGAAAAACTTTCTGCAACATCAAAACAACCTAATACACCAATAGTAGAATTGATAGCAAAACGAGATAAACTAATACCAGAATCAAGAGGTCGTGCTACTAACATGTTATTAATAACATTGTTTGGTTCCCTTAAATTACTTAATATATTAGATACACAGTTTCGAACACATTGAGGAACATAGTCTACATATACAACTGAAATTGGTCTTAATAGTCTTTTATCTAAAAAATCGTAGTTTACAGGCCACGATACTTTTCTATAGATTGTTTCATAAGCATCTAATGCATCACCCGGTAAATAAGTATAGCCATATGAATAGTTTTCTTCAGATAAATGCTTTACAGTATTACGCGGAGTCATTATTGATACCGACGAACGAGCAGCGTGAGCATTTACAGAAAATACAGAAATGACTAAAAAAAGCGTTAATATAAAAACATTCTTATAACGTAATATCATTTTGTTTATACCAATAAAATAAATTTTAATTATTGTTTAACACATTTAGCTTGATAACAAATTAAAAATAAAATTATGTAATCTAGTTTTTCCAAGCTAATGCAAAAGATTATATTTTAAAACTTTAATCTATCTAAAGTCCTTTTCAGTTTTGTCTAAAATCTTTATTTAGGCTATTATTTTACCATATCTATAAATATTGGTAATTATTTTACATACAATCTTTAACATATTATACAAAGTTCCCTAATGTAAAGATTATTCGTTTTCTATACCTTATAGTATCAACCATACTTTCTCTAACAATGGATTCAAAATCTACAGATAAAAAAAATACAAATAAATAAATATCATGTAAAAACATAAAACATTAGCAATCAATATGCTATTTGTTTGGAGCAGAACACTTTTTAAATATACATATTCCTATATAATTCATACAAATTTAAGAAGGAGTTATTATGTTAAAAGTTCTAAATCCAAACAGTGCTTTATCAAAGTTTATAAATAAAGTACCGTTTATACTTCAAATCATTATTGGTATGGTTGTAGGTATTTTACTAGCTTTAGTTGTACCATCTTCAAATAATTTTATTACTCTACTAGGTGATTTATTCGTTTCTGGTTTAAAAGCAATTGCACCACTACTTGTATTTGTGCTAGTTTCTGCTTCTATTGCTAGACACAAAATTGGTACAAATACAAAATTAAAACCAATTATCGTGCTATATATTATTTCAATGTGCTTGTCAGCAGCAGTTGCTCTTTTAATGGCTAAAACCTTCCCAAGCTCATTCCATGTTCTTGCTGACCAAGCTGTTGCTAGTGCTCCTGAAAATGTATCTCAAGTATTAACAAAATGTATTAAAAACGCTGTGGACAACCCAATTACAGCTCTAATGACAGGAAACTACTTAGCAATTTTACTTTGGGGTGTTGTATTTGGTTTATTATTTAGAGTAACGTCTGAACCAACAAAGGCAGTACTATCAGACTTTGCTTCAATCGTATCAGGTGTTGTTAGAATCGTTATTAGATTTGCACCATTAGGTGTAATGGGATTAGTTTACAGTTCATGTACTGCTGATGGCGGATTCTCAAATCTTTTAAACTATGTACATGTAATTGTTGTATTAGTATCTACAATGCTAATCATTGCACTTGTGATAAACCCTCTAATTGTGTTTGCAACTACTTTTAAGAACCCGTTCCCAATTGTATTTACTTCCATAATTAACTCAGGTATTACTGCATTCTTTACTAGATCATCAGCTGCAAACATTCCAGTAAACCTAGCTTTATGTGAAAGATTAAGAATTCCAAAAGAATCTTACTCAATATCAATTCCTCTAGGTTGTACAATCAATATGTCCGGTGCGGCAGTAACAATCATTATTATGACTATGGCAGCTGTACATACATTAGGTATTGAAGTAGATTTTTCAACAGCTTTAATCATGTGTATTGCTTCTGTTGTTTGTGCATGCGGTACATCAGGTATAGCTGGTGGTTCATTAATGTTAATTCCACTAGCATGTTCAATCTTTGGTATCTCTAATGACATCGCAATGCAAGTAGTTGGTATCGGCTTTATTATCGGTGTGTTACAAGATTCATTTGAAACTGCGTTAAACAGTTCATCTGACGTAGTATTTACCGCAGCAGCAAACCAAATAACAGAAGTTCCAAAAGACAAATAAAGACCTACAAGTCTAAGCTAAAACAAAATTAAAGCCCAAATCTTAAAGTTTGGGCTTTATTCATTTTATAAACAGAAAACTCTCTACACAATTTGAAATGACATGTTTGAAATGACATATTTCTCATGATATAATAATTATACATATCGGTATTTATAAAAAACATTCGGAGCGATTTTAAATGTCTATTTCAAACACAAGAAAATTAGTATTAGTTATATTTTCAACACTACTACTAAGTATGTCGTGTGCAACTGCTGCTCCTCAAAAAGAAGTTATAAGAGATAATTATGGTCGTATAATTGGCACAAAGACCACAGATTCAAATGGAATTACAGCCATTAGAGATAAGAACGGACGTCTTGTAGGAACCCAAAAAACAGACAAAAATGGATTAACAACATTTAGAGATTCAAAAGGAATCAAAGTTGGAACAAGTAAAAAAAACTCTTGGGGGAAAACAGAATATCGTGACAAAAACGGTCAATATATAGGTTCAAGTCAAGAAGACAAAAAGGGTAACATCACCTATAGAAACAAAAGTGGTAAGAAAGTTTTTACAGAGAAAAAAACTAAGACTGGATATGAAATAAGAGATAGCAATAATAACAAAAAAGGAAGTAAAACCTTAAAGTAATACTAACAGATAAACAAATTTTTTTGAAATCCATAGAATTAAAATTCCTAACAAAACAAGTAAACATAATCATTCATTATATATTTACAAAGAAGATTCAAATCTCATGAGAATCAATATACTTTCGCCCGTTTTGAATAATCTTTGCAAATTTAATTAAAGGAAAAATAATGAGCAGAACTATAGAAGTACAATACATTTTAAAAGATGAAGAAGGGACAGAAGTGGCTAGATTTCAAAACATAGAAGATGCAAAACAATACGACAGAATGCTAACCGCTGCTGACGAAATTTTTGATTTGTTTAATAACATTAAAGAATTAGATAATGTGAAAGAGAATATTAAGGATGAGATTTCATTCCAAATTGCCAAGAACTCTTCTACTGTTATGGATATATTATCTAATATAAGTAATAAGAAAAAAACTCCAAAAAAACCTAAATCTACAGACGTAGATACAGAAAGTTCAGCTGAGTAATTTAAGATTAGGTTAATTTAAGAATTAATATAGATATCTAATTTTAAATCAATAAAAAATTGTAGCTTAGGTAACAAACAATATTATCTTGCTACAATTTTTACAACGCTTAAATAGAATAATCTAACATAATGATATAACTTTATACGTTAGTTCTAATATGTGTTCCATCCTTATCAACATATCTTTCAGGAGTCTTGCCTTGAAGATAATAAGAATAAGCAATTATTTCAGAAATAATTAAATACAAAGGTTTTGGGATAGAATCTCCCTCTGACAGATGTTTTAAATTTTCAAACAACACTGGATCTTTATGAACATACATCCCTAATTCATTAGCCATAGAGATTATATCTTCAGCATACTTTCCTTCTCCCTTAGCAGCGATTACAGGTGCTGAATTTGTACTAGTATCGTATTTAATACTAATGGCTTCTGTTTCTGCATTTTTTTTATTATTATCGTTTGTTAAATCCATTTATTTTATATTTTCCTTTAAATATCAACAGACAATCCATCGTTGTTCTGTCTTGTTCTTGTTATATTATTTTCAGTAGTTTTTGTTGTATTTGGAGGATAAATTGTACCCAATCTTGCCTTAATTGGGGCAACATTAAAGCCATATTCCTTTAATCTATCTGTTAAGTATGACGACGTCTCATTAACTCGCTTTAATGCTTCTAATTTTTCAGTAACGATATTTAATTTAACATCAGGCATCTTTAAAGTTGTTCTAATTTGAATAGGACCAATATTTGGTAATTCAAAATAGAACTTTAAGCTCCACTCTATTTCACCATCACTTGTCTTCGAGTGTTCTACATTAATTCCACCTTCTCTTCCCTTTTCATATGAAGGAGGTAAAGGAATATATGAAGGAAGATTTGGGAAATCTGGATCCTTGTTTAATTGTTGCATTCTTTCAATTTGAGTTAAGGTTTGATTCAATGCATTCTTTGGCCAGTTTTCATCTGCACCTAATGACAAATTATTTAACATAGATTTAAATGCATCTGAACTACTAAACTTATCAATATTCTTACCTAATTGTCTAAATCTAATAGAAAGTAGCATTAATGCCCATTGTTGCATTGCTTGTGCTCTGCTACCAGTTGCACTTAAAGGAGCATTAACCAATCCTAACCACTCCGATACAGCTTGTAAATCACCTAAAGGATTGGTAATAGCTTGATGTATTGATGACGCCATTTGTTTAATTTCTTTAGAAACACCATCATCACTGATAACTCTTGCTAATGAACTAAGCATATCATCCATGCTTATATTCTTTAGAAAGTTATTATTGTCTATTGCACTTTGAGCTGCTTTAGCAACATTGTTAATGTTTGCAGTTTCTTTTCCATCTAAAGGAGAGATATTCATCTCACGAGCTTTATAATCATAAACCCCTTTTTCCATATCCTTTAGTTGCTTAGTAAAGTCATCAACTTGCTCTACATCCTTTGGAACCTTAACTGAATCAACATCAAGCGGCTTATTAAACATTGTTGAAATTTTTTCAAATAATCCCTTTTTCTTAGGAGCAGCTTCATTAACAACAGAGGATTGTAATTTTTCAGATAAAGCTAATAACTGCTTATCCGCAATCGGAGGAGCTTTATCAAATACAGGAGCAGTTGAATTATAACTATTTGCTTCTTGAGTATATTTCTTACTAAATATATTAACTTTCTTGTTAACAACAGTACGTGGCTCTTCAGTTGTCGTATTTGATGTAAATGCAGTTGAAGCCTTCTCAGTAGCAACATCTTTTGATGTTAACTTGTCAGAAGTATTTGTAAAACCAATCTTATTTTCTTCACCTGTAGAAGTAACCTTATTATCAACATCATTAGAATTAGGGACTACATTTTGGTTAACAACTCGTTCTACTGAATTATTTAAAGTTGTTGAAGCTAATGGTTTTTGCCCCAAAGTCTCTACTGGTTTATCATTTACAACCTTATTAGTTGTATCAGCTACATTATTACTATTTGCAGGAGTAACTGTACTATCTTTTACTCCTTTTTCATTACCCATTGCATGTTCAGCAGTATTCTTAACAATTTGAGAATCAACTTGGACTCTATTCATTGAATTAGCAGATAACGGTTCTGATGTTAACGACTGAGTTTTATCTCCTGTTGAAGTTAAAGACGCTGCAGTGTTCATTCCAGGATAACTTGGGAAAGGAGACTTCTTTAATTCATCAGAGTTATTAATAATTAAACTAAGTTCTTCCTCTAATTCACCCTCTGTTGGGAAATTTAAAGCGTCTTTACGAATAATCATTCCAATGTCATCATCAACATTATTAGCAACATTCGTGGTAGAACCTATAACCTTATTATTAGCATTTTGAGATGATGCGTTAACTGTATTAACATTATCAACATTTGATCCCAACAAACGTTCAAGTTTCGCAATAGTAGCCTTAGCTTTATCTATTTCTTCTTGAGTTGGAAGATTATTGAACTCAATTATTGAAGCGTCTTGACCGATTTGAGACGGCGAAGTTGTATTTGTATTAACAGCATTTGAAATTACGTTTTCAGCAATAGAAGGATTAACTGTAGCTGTTACATTATTAGATGCACTAGCTGCATTACCAGGAATAACACCATTTGAAGCTTGTTGACTTGATTGCTGAACTACTTGACCTTGTCCTTGAGTTTGAGGCTGTACTAAATTATTATCCTTTGGCAGTATACTTTGTTCAGCCGTTTCTTTTACTTGCTGAGTAACAGTATTTAAGGTATCTGCTACCTTATTTGAAACCATAGGAGCTTGCGATTGTACCGAAACTTGTTCTTGTTGAATGTTAGTTGTTTGCTGATTAACAACATTTTGAGGCATTTGAGTTGATGCAACCAAACTTCCATCTATTAAAGAATTAGCACCTTGTTCATTTTTTTGATTTGAATCGTTATTTACAACTTTAGAAACATTTTCTTCTAATGTATCTGTATCTAAATCTGTAAGTATT
The DNA here is from genome assembly GCA_036311285.1 of Ruminobacter sp. Lineage (GTDB taxonomy): Bacteria > Pseudomonadota > Gammaproteobacteria > Enterobacterales > Succinivibrionaceae > JAXJQF01. The sequence continues at coordinate 9,393 of JAXJQF010000098.1, forward strand.
CCTAAATCACTATCACTCTCAACAGTATCTTGAGAACTGATATTTGGGTTTTGTTGAGCATTAAACTGAACCGTGCTACTTGGTGTATTAGCTTGTATATTACTTTGAATATTATCTAAAGTATCATTAGTTCCATCACCTAATGCTTCGTTTAGCTTATTAAGTACAGATATATTTACATTTTGGTTTTTAGTAATAGGTTTATTATCAAGTTCATCTTGAACTACATCATCAATTAAGTCCTTATCTATGTTCATTGCCCCATGTACAGATGTATTAGTATTTACCAATGTATCTTTTGTTGAGGCAGTCGTACCATCTGTTGTCGTTGTTGTAATAGAACTTGCTGTAGTATTAACTATAGGCTCTGCTTTCTTATCGTTTTCTAATTCCTTTAGACTATTACTATTTGATTCTAGTTCATCAACAATACTCTTTAATAAAGTATCATTTTCTTTTCTAAGCTTATCTAGACTATGCTCTAGTAAATCAATATCCTCTTCTAGACCTTCATCATTTAATACATAAACAGAAACATCGTCTTCTTTGATTTCACCTTTTAGTTCATCTAATACACTGCTGAGCGCACTCGAAATCCCTTTATTTGACATATCAAAGGTTGGGATAGATTGTTCTTCATCAACTATATTATCTTGCTTACCACCAGTAGTTATTGTGGTATCTAACCCCTTTGGAGCAACAACTGAAGCTAAACGATTTGCTAAAGCTTCTAATTCTAAATCGTTATCCCCCTCTTGGTTTTCAAAATCAGATTGGGTATTTAAGTTATTTAAAACACTAGAATTATAATCAAAATTAAAGTTATTTTTTTCTACATCATCTATTACTTCATCACTTTCTAAAATTGCATGTTCAGCATTTTTGGATGGAGTTAAATTGCTTGTAATAACACTGCTTACATTTGGTGATACAGTTTTATTATCAACTACTTTATCTGTGTTCTTTAATGCTTCATCTATTCCTTCGTCTGACAATTCATCCGCATCACCCATTAAATTATCAGCCCAAAGACCAACTAAATCCTTTTGGTTTTTTAATGAATTATTAACTTCTGATGATTTACTTTCATTAGCTATATTGGTACTTTCATCTGAAGTTTCTGCATCAACATCATTTGTTACAAGGTCTTTTACTGCTATTGAACTTAATTCTTCTACCGCTTTAGTAGAAACGTTTGAATTAATAGCATCCTTTACGTTAGGAGTTACATCTGCTTCTGCATTCTTGTCTATATTAGTTGTATCGCTTAGATTAAAACTAATATTTTCTGAAGGTGGGGTAGCTGAACTAATTGAAGCTGCAGTAGGTCTACTTGAAGCTGTTTGTTCCTCTACAACTACTTTACTTTCTTTAACATTTGAAGCATTTGGATTTAAACTTTGTTCCCCTGCCTTAGCTGCTGCAATTGATAAAGTATCTGTAATTTTTTTTGCTTCATCACTTAAAACGTTTTGATTTGATTTCTTTCCATCAACTTCAGGGATTGAGAAATTTTCAAATTCCTTTATTAAATCAATACCCGCTAAATCTTCTTTAGTCGGTAAATTCTTATTAAGAATAGTTTCTGCTAAATTTTTAGCAACAGCTTGCGCTATTATTTTATTATTTTGTGTATCAGCATTTTCTCTAACTTTATCTTGCAAAACACTCAACTCATCAACATTATTATCAACAGTTGGAGATAGAGATGTAGACACTTGTGTTTTTGAATCAGTAGGATTCTTATTTCCTTGTTGAGAAGCTTGAATCTGTTCTTTATTAGTGTTAGACAAAACTTCTTGCGTTTTGTTATCACTAGTAGATGATTTAGCAATTTCCTTTGCTAAGTCATCAATTTTTTTATTCTCTAGTTCTTCAGATTGGAACTTTTGATTTTTCTCTGCAGATATACCACTTTCAATCTCAGCCGCTCTTTTATTTAGTTCATTTAAGGTCTGCTGTTCAATTTCTTGTTCTGAAACGACCGATTTTGGTATTAAATTACTTTCTTTAGCAATATCAACTGCTTTACTAATTAACTCTTTTACACGAAGAGAAATTTCACGACTTGCTTCATCCTCAAAGTTATCACTTTTTTTAGAGAAAATATTTAAGTATGTATTTTCTTCTGGCAAATCTTCAATCGCTTCTGCAATAAACTCGGCTAATTGAGCCTTTGTGCTTGAAGGGGACAAAATATTTTGCCCTTCTCTACCTATGCTTGATAAAACATGAGGTTGATTTAATTGAATAAAATCAATTGTAGCACCAAGTAAAGAGCTCAAAACACTTTCGATCTTTGGTGTTAAAGCTTGTTCTGGAGCAAAGATTTGTTGCTGAGCTAATTGTTTTACAGTTGCAGGAGAAATATTATCGCTTGTTGTTAAATTAACAACAATTTCACACATATAACGCATTAACGCCTTACCAGGCTCGTTACTTTCCTGAAAGATTTTTGGTAAAGTATCACAATAACTTTTTAATAACTCTGTAGCTTCACTTGTTTTTACAATCTGAAGTCTATTGGTAAGACCGTTTGCAATTTGTTCTTGAATATTCTCGTCTTTATTTATAACTCTAGTAAAAGCCTCCAATAATGGCTTTTGAGTAGGAGCAGGTTTTGCGTTAAGAGCTCTTTCTGGTTCATTAGCAAGAGCTACAATATGACGCTGTAGATAATTTTGAGCTTGAGCAAATTCATCTGACACCTTTATCCCTTGATATCTAGTCAATTCACCTAAATATGAATACGCAGCACTAACGTTTACTTGCATTTTTGCAGGCGACGCATTTGCTTTAGTTGATTCTAACTTAAGGTTATCACTTACGATGTCACTATTTTTTACTGAATCTAGCTCTTTAGGATCCATACACTCAATTTACCTAGCTTTTATAATTATTTAAGAAACTTTTTAGTTTACTCAATTTATTAACATTAAACTCCAAGTTTCTAAATTTACTTTTAATTATTCATTATGTTGTTTTATAACTTTTGCTTCTAGAGCTACAAATATAGTGTAGCTGATTTTTTAATTACTAAGATTATTAAAATCGATTAAGCAATTTAAAATTGTATATAAATGTTGTATCTAAAATGTTCATATTACAATTTTTCAATATTACCATAAAGAGCTTATAAGATAAGGTTTATGCGATAAATAATTAGAGATATCGCACATAAAGAAAATGATTTAAGTTTAGTGTGCTTAAATTCGTACTCGATAAAAGAATTTAAGCACACTTATCTAAATCACTTTAAAAGTATGTTACTAACTCAAGTTTTTTACTTGAATTAATAATTTTATGTGTTCCTTATTAAATCTAGTTTTTCAATCAAACACTGGTATTCCTAGGTCTTTGACTGCTTTGATCTTAACATTCGGAACATAAGATTCTCCGAGTTCTGATTCTTTTTTCTCAATTTCCTTGAGTGTTACACCTTCTTTATTCTTCCATACCTGCGGACCACTTACGCTGTACAATTAGCTAAAAATTATGGGGCTTGCTAAAAAAATGTGAGATTGAGATCTCCTTGTGCTGTCTTTCTTGATTCATGCATCAGTTTCAAGAAGAAGTACAGGTCTTTAGGAAAACCATAACATTTTCTTCTAAGTGTTTTAATTCTTTGATTAATCCCTCAATTTTTCCGTTTGTAACCTTATATAGCATGAGTAATTACGCCTTCAATATGATTAGATAATAATCTAGCAAACCATTGAAAATGAGTATTACATGTACCTTTACAAATCTTTATTATATTGCTTATAGAATCAAGCATTTGAATTTTACAACTTGATTTATAAGCATACTTTAATTCTTCTTTTATCGTGTCACAAACAAGGAATAATTTGTTATTCTTTATTAAATCCATGTATCTAG
>JAXJQF010000099.1:0-1882 GCA_036311285.1 Ruminobacter sp.
ATGTACCAACGTATTCGTACACTTGCATTACAATCTGCAAATGGAACAAACTCTGCGGATGATAGAAAAGCGTTACAAAATGAAGTAACTCAATTATGTGCTGAAATCGACCGTATCACCAAAGATACAACTTTTGCTGGTGAAAGGATTTTAACAGGTGAAAAATCTACTACTAAGGCTTTAGGAACTGCGGTTGCAGTTGCTAATTATAGTAGAGCTAGTGCGGAAGTTAAATTCCAGGTTGGTGCAGATGCGGACCAAACTATAAGTGTAAAGCTTGGTAATGGTAATGATAAATTAGGTTTTAGCGTTGCAGATGTAGCTTTATCTCTTGGTGCAACTAAAACAGCAGCTATAGATACCGCTGATACAGCATACTTAAAAGAAGATGATTCAGGAGTAACTACAGGACTTGTTTTTAATATATCTACTGCTGAGTCTTCTCAAAATGTTTTAAAAAATATAGATAAGTTTATCCAATGTGTAGACAATAAGAGAGCAGAACTAGGTGCTGTGCAAAACCGTTTAGAGTCAACAATTCGTAACCAATCAAACGTTGCTGAAAACGTAAGTGATGCTAGAAGCCGTATTCGTGATACAGACTTCGCAACAGAAACAGCGAATATGACTCAAACAAGTATTATCCAACAAGCTTCTCAATCAATCTTGAGTCAAGCAAATCAACGTCCACAATTAGCTTTAAGTTTATTACGCTAATAAACTGATGTTAATTATATGATGCATAAAAAGGAGAAGGATACTTCTCCTTTTTCTTTTTATATGTTTATTTTATATATTATTATTTTTAGATTTCTTATTTTTTAAGGAATTAAATTAAATTAAAAAAATTGTAATAAAAAAAATATAAAAAAATATAAAAAATTATTAAAGTTATCAATTAACTTGCCGTTAAATAGGACAAGTGAAATAGTAATTCTATGTTTTAAATAATTATAGTTTTACTATTAAGCATCATAATAATTAACAGAGAACAAGAAGAAGAGGTCTATTATGGCTTTATTTGTAAATACTAATGCATGTTCAATGAACGCACAACGTATGTTGTCTAACTCAACTAACGCTTTAGACACATCATATAAGAGATTGGCATCAGGCTTACGCATTAATAGTGCGAAAGACGATGCTGCTGGTATGCAAATTTCAAATCGTTTAACTTCTCAGATAAATGGTTTGGAACAAGGTAATCGTAATGCACAAGATGCAATTTCATATGCACAAACTGCAGAAGGTGCAATGGATGAAATGACAACTATGTACCAACGTATTCGTACACTAGCATTACAATCTGCAAATGGAACAAACTCTGCGGATGATAGAAAAGCGTTACAAAATGAAGTAACTCAATTATGTTCTGAAATCGACCGTATCACCAAAGATACAACTTTTGCTGGTGAAAGGATTTTAACAGGAGAAAAATCTACTGACCAAACTTTTGCAAACGCAGCCGTAGCTGCTGATTACAGTAGAGCTAGTGCGGAAGTTAAATTCCAGGTTGGTGCAGATGCGGATCAAACAATTAGTGTAAAGCTTGGTAATGGGGCAGATAAATTAGGATTTAAAGTTGCAGATGTAGCTATTTCTTTAAAAAAAGATGACGGAAATGCTCTTTTTACTAATGATGATATAGGAGATTCAGGATCTGATAAAACATTTATAGCAAATGCTGAAAGTAAAAGTGTAACATTTAATATTACAACAGCTGAAAGTGCTCAAAATGTGTTAACACATATAGATAAGTTTATCCAATGTGTAGACTCAAAGAGAGCAGAACTAGGTGCTGTGCAAAACCGTTTAGAGTCAACAATTCGTAACCAATCAAATGTTGCTGAAAACGTAAGTGATGCTAGAAGCCGTATTCGTG
>JAXJQF010000100.1:0-9144 GCA_036311285.1 Ruminobacter sp.
AAGTGAGTTACACCAGCGTCTGCTAAACTCTTTAAATGTTTAACAACTGTTGATTCAGTTTCTGTTAAACCTAAGAACTTACCTTGATTTTCAGCTGAAATACCCTTATCTGGACCAACTGTATTAATATTTTTACATTGTTAATTAAGCGAGTTCCACAAACAAAGACAAAAATTTGTTTTAAATTGTTCGTTTTTTATCACTAAAATTAACACTCATTAGTCCTAAAAATTTGTTACATAGATAACAAAAATTCAAGCGTAATGATAAATAAGACACGCAATCAAAAACTTGACAAACATAACACTTTCTTTAGACACTAATTGAACAAAATCACGTTTTTGAACAAAAAATTATCATCTTTATATGATATAAATATCAAAATTTTTATTTATAAGATAAACGTAAAAACAGAATTTAATACCAAAATCCTAATGTTTAACAAAATCTAATACTTAATTTTTGTTTTAGTTAATCATAAAAATCTTTTATACATTTTCTTCGAGTTTTATTAACTTATTGACAATATATTTCTTAAAATATTTAACCAAAATCAAGTTTTAGAATTAAATTTTTAAGCACCTCATTTTTTAATGGTTTTAAATCTTTTAAAAAAAAATATAAAAAATAAATAAAATATAATTTCACATGCTGATTAATAAAACATAAAAATCTAATACACAAATTACATATTTACCTATATTTGTGTTTTACAAAAGAAAACATGAATTAAATCTAATTTTTGTTTATTAGTTAGTCAAAAATATTGAGATAATTTATATTTTAATGATTTTCATATTCATATATAAACAATTTATGTTTATTATTTTTAAATAATTACAACCGTAAAAGAAAATTAAATTTGGATATAGAAGAACTAATGATATTAAATAGCTGTAATTTTATTAAATGTTCCAACCTACTAAAAGTAGGACTTTGTATTTTATCATTAGCATATATAAACGCTGAAGCAACAAACATTGACAGTTCTAAAACAAATGTAGATGATTATTCAGATAACAATGCTGCAACTGCTAATAAGACAAATAGAATTATTAATGATGAATTTTTCTTCTACGCGACTCCAAAATTCGGGATATCAAGTTTAAAACAAAAGTTAAACGGCTATACCGTTAACGAATCTAATGTACCTATGATTGGTATATCAATTGGGACTGGATATAAATATCATAGTAACTGGGGCAGTAGAATTGAACTAGAATTTTTTCACTTATTTGATGCGAAAGACCAAAATGATTTAAACACTCCAATTGGACAAATAAAAGATACTGATTTTACTCTAAGAGTTAATTACTTGATGCTTAATACAACATTAGATTATTATTTTAATAGTAATGAAGATGCTAGGGCATATATTGTTGTAGGAGCTGGAGCTACAAAAGGTGTAATAGAAACACATAACAGTCTATATAACATTCATGTTAGAGAAACTGATAAAAGTCATCCATTTTCTTACCAATTTGGTTTAGGCTATATTACAAATTCATATGATGGTGTATCAGCTGACATAGCTGTTAAATACTCTAACGTGTACCATCGTAACCGCGATAACAATATTGACTCATTTAACTTAACATTTGGATTAAATTACACATTCTAAAAATAGCAATACTTATAGATAATATAAAAAAAATATAAAAAAAATATTGCATAGTGTAAAAAAAAGGCGTAAATTTAAAAATATAGTGAATTTGGTGTTACAGATTCTCAATAGATTAAAATCTACAAAATTATTTAAGGTAATTAAACAACATGAAGAACTTATTTAACAACACTTTTTCTTGGTGGTGGAACTCACGATAATTCGCGGGTTGCATTCTTTGTGCTTGTTTAAAATATAATTTTGAAGCCCCGCGATAATGCGGGGTTTTTTAATTTTAACGCGGTAAAAAAAAATTATAAATAAACAAAAAAACTACATACAAAACTTTCAGATAAAAGCTACAAACAGCAAATGATATATCTTAAAGATATGCAAGGATTTGAAATGACTAATAAACTAAAGACTTATTCGAATTATATAAAAGACCCGCTTGCTCTTTTTTATGATTTAACAAAGGATAATAAAAACAATATTTTGTTTGAATCATCTGAAATTGATACAAAAGCTGGAACCAAAAGCATGCTAGGTATTCGTTCAGCATTGCGTATTACAAGTCTTGATAACATTGTAACTATCAAAGTTTTAAATAACAACGGTCGAGCTGTTGTTAACAATTTGCTAGAAGTTATTAGAGAAGACCAAAATACAGAAATAATTAAAGAAGAAGATTTAGTTTTAATTAAGTACACAAAAATTGATACTAAACTTGACGAAGACATAAGATTAAAATCAATTACAACACTAGACACTTTAAGAAAAATTTTAAAAACAACACCTATCCACGGTTCATTTGAAGATGTAATGTTAGCAGGTGTATTTGGATATGACTTAGTTGCTCAATTTGAGGAACTACCAGAAGTTAAAATGGGAACAAACACCTGTCCAGATTATTGCTTCTATCTATTAGATACTATAATTAACATCGACCACAAATCGAAAAATAGCCAAATAAAATGCATTTCATATACAAATGAAGCAACTGACAGCTTACTAAATACAATTAATGAACTTAAGAATAAACTTGATAACTATATTGAAGTTGAAAAACCAAAAGAAATATCCATCCATGGAGAAAAAATGGACGTAAATCTTTCAGATAAAAAATTTACAAAAATTGTAAATAGTTTAATTGAAAACATTTATAAAGGAGATATATTCCAGGCTGTTCCATCAAGAACATTTTCCATAAAATGTCCTTCTCCAATCAACGCATATCATACATTAAAGCAAACTAATCCATCTCCATATATGTTCTATATGAACGACGAAGACTTTATTATTTTTGGAGCAAGCCCTGAAAGTTCTATAAAATACACTAATTCTATTAGAGAAGTAGAAATGTATCCGATCGCTGGTACTAGAAAACGTATTTTTAAAGAAAACGGTCAAATTGACTACGACTTAGATACTAGAATTGAACTAGATTTAAAAAAAGATGAAAAAGAAAATGCAGAACACTTAATGCTAGTAGACCTTGCTCGTAATGATATTGCAAAAATTAGTGAAGCAGGAACTAGACACGTAAAAAAACTATTAAATGTAGACAGATACAGCCATGTTATGCATTTAGTATCAAATGTTTGCGGAACTCTTCGTAAAGACTTGGATGCTATTCATGCATACACTGCTTGTATGAATATGGGAACTCTTACAGGTGCTCCTAAAATTAAAGCAACAGAATTGATTAGAAATATAGAACAAGAAAGAAGAGGAAGCTATGGTGGATCCATTGGCTATCTAACTGGTAACGGAGATATGGATACTTGTATCGTTATTAGATCTGCCTTTGTAAAGAACGGTGTTGCACATGTACAAGCAGGATGCGGTGTTGTTTATGACTCCCAACCATTAGAAGAAGTGGAAGAAACATTATCTAAAGCAAAAGCTGTTTTGAATGCAATTGCTATTTCTCATCACACTACCTTAGAGGAGATCATGTAATGTCTACTATATTCTTATTAGATAACTACGACTCATTCACCTACAATCTAGTTGATCAATTTAAGGTAATGGGACATGATGTAATTGTTTATCGAAACACTATAAGTGCAGACTTCATTATTAACAAAATGAAAAATTGCACAGATGCCCCAATTCTAGTCTTATCTCCAGGACCTGGTAATCCAACTAATGCAGGTTGTTTAATGGAGCTTATATCAAAATGCAGAGCAATATTCCCGATTATTGGCATATGTTTAGGTCACCAAGCTATTTGCCAATACTACGGAGCATCCATTGGTACATCCCCTACCATTTTACATGGTAAGGTATCAAAAGTTTATCATGAGAACCAATACTTCTTAAGAGACATGCCTAATCCTCTAAACGTTGCCAGATACCATTCTTTAGCGGCATACAATTTACCAAAGGATTTAGAAATAATTGCGAAAATTGATGAAATTCCAATGGCTGTTGTTAATAGAAAGGATAAAGTAGTAGGACTTCAATTTCATCCTGAATCTATAATGACAACAGATGGTGCAACACTACTAAATAATATTGTTAAATTCGTAAGTAAAGACCACAATATCATTAAAAATATTTGTGAAAAGCTTTATAACAATCAAAACCTTTCAAAAGAAGAAGCTATTAACTTATTTACAGATATATTCAATGGAGAGATGGATCCTTTTGTCCTATCATCTGTATTAACTTCACTTAAACAAAAAGGTGAAACAGTAGATGAAATTGCTGGTGCTGCAACTGCAATGCTTAATCTTGCAACTCCATTTGAAAGATTAGGAACATACGAAGTCGGAGAAATTGTTGGTACAGGAGGAGATGGTCAAAATACTATAAACATTTCGACAATTAGCTCAATCGTTGCATCTTCTTTAGGTTTACATATCGCTAAACACGGCAACAGAAGCGTATCATCAAAGACAGGAGCATCTGATATCTTAAAACAATTAAATATCAATATCACTATGACTCCAAAAGAAGCGTCAAAATCATTAAATGATATAGGCTTAACCTTCTTATTTGCCCCAACTTATCATAAAGGAATGAAGTACGCAGCCCAAGTAAGAAATGCTTTAGGAACTAAGACCATTTTTAATATACTTGGTCCTTTATCAAATCCAGCGCATGCTGACTATATTTTAATGGGTGTATATTCAAAAGAACTAGTATTACCAATGGCAAAGGTACTTCAAAGCAATGGTATTAAGCGTGCAATTGTTGCATGTGGAACTAATATAGATGAAATAGCAATTCATGCTAATACTTATATTGCTGAAGTTAAAGAAAATGGTGAAATTGAAGAATATACATTATCACCTTTAGACTTGGGATTAACACTCCACCCTATTGATGCAATACAAGGAAGCACACCTGAAATTAATAAGGATATTACATTAGCTATATTAAATGGTAATGGCACTGCTGCTCAAAATTGTGCAGTTGCAATTAATACTGGTGCACTTTTATATCTAGGGAAAAAAGCTAATACCATAAAAGAAGGTGTACAATTGGCGCTAGAACAAATACAAAGTGGTAATGCTTTTGAGCAATTAGAAAAATTCCAAAAAGCGAGCAATAGAGAATAAAGGCATAAAAAAGATGACAAATACCAATTCAAGAACTCTTAGACCAGAGCATAAAAACAACAAAGACATCAACATAAATAGTGTTGATGGAAATGTGTTAGCTGCCATCTTAAATAAAAAGTATGATTATTTAAATGAATTAGAACAAAACTTACCTCTTAACAAAATAAGTAAAAACTTACCTTTAAGTGACCGTTTTTTTTATGAAACTCTTACAAGTAAAAATAGCGTTCATAATAGAAAAACTAAATTTATTCTAGAATGCAAAAAAGCCTCTCCATCAAAAGGGCTGATTCGAGAAGATTTTAATGTAGAAGAAATTGCAAAAACATACAACCATTTTGCTGATTGTATCTCTGTATTAACAGATAAAGACTTCTTCCAAGGAGATTATGAATACATAAATATTGTTAAAAATAATACTAATAAAAATATTCCTGTTTTATGTAAGGACTTTATATACACAGATTATCAAGTATATTTGGCTAGATACTTTAATGCAGATGCAATACTACTTATGTTATCTGTTTTAACTGATGATGCATATATAAGATTATCAACTCTTGCTCATTCTCTTAATATGGGAGTGTTAACAGAAAGTTCAACTAAAGAAGAAGTAGAAAGAGCTTTAAAGTTAAATGCAAAAATTATTGGCATTAATAATAGAAACCTTCGTGAATTAACAGTAGATTTAAACAATGTAAGAGAATTATCAACATTAATTCCAGAGGACCGAACAATTATAAGTGAATCAGGAATATATACTCACGACCAAGTTTTAGAACTTAAGCAATATGCTAATGGATTTTTAGTTGGAAGTTCTCTTACTAGTGAAGAGAATATTGAATTAGCATGTAAAAAGTTAATTTATGGAGAAAACAAGGTATGTGGTATTACAAGATTTGAAGATGTAGAATCAAGTCTTAACAATGGTTTTATCTATAACGGTTTCATCTTTTTTGAAAAATCAAAGCGTTATATAACATTTAAACAAGCAAAAGAAATAGTTGATGAATGCCAAAAACGAGACTATCAACAAAATTTTGTAGGTGTTTTTGTTGATAATGATATCAACACTATTATTAAATACATAAATGATTTAAAATTGCATGCTGTTCAATTACACGGAAACGAAAGCTTAGAATATGTTTCAAATTTAAGAAATAAATTAAATCAAAATAAAGACTTAAAACATACTTTAATTTTTAAAGCTATTCCTTTTGAAGAAACGTTTCCTGAAGAAATAATTGAAAAGTATTTAACTGTTGCTGACCGTATAATATTAGACACCAAAACTAGTGAACAATTTGGTGGTACTGGTAAAAGTTTTAATTGGCAACTCATAAATAAACACCATGCAAAGATAATCATTGCCGGGGGATTAACGCCTGACAATGTATGTCAAGCAAGAGATTTAGGCTTAACAATAGGTCTTGATATAAATAGTGGCCTTGAAGATAAACCTGGAATAAAGAATAAAGAGAAAATTAAAGAAGCTTCTGAAAGATTAACATGCTTCTAATTTAAAGGTTACAAAATATAAAACATAAGAACTAAGGAAAAATATATGTCAAACAAACCAATTTTAAATCCATTCTTTGGAGAATACGGTGGGATGTATGTTCCTCAATTGTTAGTACCAGCACTATTACAACTTGAGAAAGCTTTTGTTGAATGCAAAGATGATCCTGAATTTAGAAAAGAATTAAATGATCTTTTATTTAACTATGCAGGTCGTCCAACTCCATTAACATTATGTAGAAATATTACAAAAGGAACAAAGACTAAACTTTATTTAAAGCGTGAAGACCTTGTTCACGGTGGTGCACATAAGACTAACCAAGTATTAGGTCAAGCTTTATTAGCTAAACGAATTGGTAAAAAGAGAATTATTGCAGAAACTGGAGCTGGCCAACATGGTGTTGCAACTGCTATTGTTTGTGCCCTATTAGGTCTTGAATGCGTAATTTACATGGGTGCAACAGACATCGAAAGACAAAAACCAAATGTATTTAGAATGCGTTTAATGGGAGCAGAAGTAAGACCTGTTACTACAGGTATTGCAACATTAAAGGAAGCTTGTAATGAGGCATTACGCGACTGGGCAACAACATTTGAAGATACTCACTATATGTTAGGTACTGCTGCAGGCCCTCACCCATTCCCAACAATCGTTAAAGAATTCCAAAAGATTATTGGTGAAGAAGCTAAGAAGCAATTTAAAGAATTTGAAAATGGCATGTTACCAGATTATGTTGTTGCTGCTGTTGGTGGCGGTTCAAATGCAATTGGTATCTTCACTGATTTCGTAAAAGAAGAAAGTGTTAAGTTAATCGGTGTTGAACCAGGTGGTTTCGGTATTGAGACAGGAAAACATGGGGCTCCATTAGGACATGGTGACAAAGGTATTTTCTTCGGTTCGAAATCATACAACATGCAGGATAAATATGGTCAAATCCATGAATCACACTCAGTTTCTGCAGGCTTAGACTTCCCGTCTGTTGGTCCAGAACATGCGTATTTAAGAGATACAAAGCGTGCTGAATATGTTTCAATCACAGATGAAGAAGCTTTATCAACGTTTAAGGAATTATCATTACATGAAGGTATCATTCCTGCATTAGAATCATCTCATGCAGTAGCCCAGGCTTTAAAAATGGCAAGAGCAAATCCTGATAAAGAAATGACAATTATTGCGAACTTATCTGGTCGTGGTGATAAGGACTTATTCACCGTTGCAAATATATTAGAAAAAAGAGGTGAATTTTAATGAGCCGTTATACAAAACTATTTGAAGAATTAGCAAAAAAGAACGAAGGTGCATTCGTTCCATTTATGAACATTGGTGATCCTTCAGTTGAAGCTTCAGAAAGAGTATTATCAGCATTAGTTGAAGGTGGTGCCGACGCTCTAGAATTAGGTATTCCTTTTTCAGATCCTGGTGCAGATGGTCCAGTAATCCAACGTTCAGATAAAAGAGCATTAGATGCTGGAGCAAATACTGTAAATTGCTTTGAAGTTATCAAAAAAATTCGTAACAAATACCCTGACCTTCCAATTGGTTTACTAATGTATATCAATTTAGTTTATGCTCCAGGTATTGAAAACTTCTTTAAGATGTGTGAAGACGCTGGTGTTGACTCTGTATTAATTCCAGATGTTCCACTACCAATGATGGAAATTGAAACATTCTGGCATGAACTTGCTGAAAAGCACAACGTTGATATAGTTATGCTTGCTCCACCTAATACTGACGATGAGTCATTAGCAAGAATTGCAAAACTATGTAAAGGTTACATCTACCTAGTTAGTAGAAAAGGTATTACTGGGGTTGAAAAACCGGGTGATAAACCTACTAAACACATTATCCAACACTTAAAGGATAACGGTGCTCCACCTGCATTACTTGGTTTTGGTATTAGTAAACCAGAACAAGTAAAAGAAGCAATAGAAGAAGGTGCGGCAGGAGCAATCACTGGTAGTGCAATTGTTAAAATTGTAGAAGAACACTTAAACGATTTAGACACAATGTGTTCTGAAATCACTAAGTTTGCCAAAGCAATGAAAGCTGCTACAATCAAATAAAATGTAAATAACTTTAACAGTTAGTTTTACAGTTTAAAAGTAAGTAAGAAATTATTCTTACTTACTTTTTATATATATTAAAAAAACTATAATCAAAACGTATTTTATTTACAAATCGGTAACATCTTAGACATAACCAATCGCAAACAAGAGTAAAGAGAACTTTTTTATAACAACTTCGCTATGTAATAAGTTTGGATACTTTTACTCTATAATTTATACGTTCTAATTTACATGTGTTCACACTATAAATTTAATCAAAAATCTTAGCGTATTAATTCATTTTTTTTGGCTCTTCACGGATTTGTCGGGAGTCCTATGGTAGACTTATACCTAATCAATGTAAAGAAATAGTCTTCATCTCGGTAGCCATATGCTATACGTTTG
>JAXJQF010000101.1:0-7255 GCA_036311285.1 Ruminobacter sp.
ATATTAGCGAAGGAACGTTTTTTACGAACGAATACATTCTCCCAACGGTAGTATTAGTCGATGTTCTCACCTGTGTAAGTAAGGTGTTGTAAATTGTGTTATACAGGAGAAGTTGTGGAAGAATAATGATTGTAATGAGTCTTAATAGTTCTTGTGCTATGACTATTGTTTTCGGTGTCATTACATAATCTTTTTTTGTTTAACAATGAAAATAACCAAGCTAGTTGCTTGGTTATCTGATTTGTTTATTAAATTTTAATTTTATTAAAATTTATGAAACTTTGGTAGAGCTTTGACTTACTTCTTAAACAAGTTTAACACCATGTTTTCGTTTCTTGGAGCACCACGAAGGATTTCTCCATCGATAATGAATGCAGGAGTTCCTGAAACTTCAAAGCCTTGAGAGATTTCTCTAATCTTCTTAAGAGTTAGTTGAACGTCCATAGATTCACTCTTTGCTTTTACTTCAGACCAATTTAAGCCTAACTTTTCAACTACTACTTGAAGTTCAATTTCGTTTTGTAATCTGGTGTTGCTAGTCATTAAAGTTTGATTGTATTCAACATACTTAGCTGGAGACATTTGATATATAGCAATACCAACTTGAGCAGCGTTATATGAGATTTCACTTAAAATAGGTAATTCAAGATAGTAGTATTGAATTGTAGGATCTTTTTTTATGATACCTTCAAAGATTGGTCTTGCTTTTTTACAGTAGCCACAGTTGTAGTCGAAGAATTCAACGATAAAATGTTTAGCCTTGTCTGTACCAGGACCACTTTGAGGTAATGTTTTATCAGCGTATAGGTTCTTGATAGCTTGTTCTTGTTTTTCTTTCGCTAATTTTTCCTTTAATAATTCGATTTTTTCGTTTACTTCAAGGATTACTTCTGGGTGGTTTAGGAGGTAATCGTGAACAATTTGTTCAACTTGTTCTTTGGTTAAATTGGCAACATTATTATCTTTTGCTTGAACTGCAGGTGTAGAGCTAATGTATGCAGCTGTACCTAAAGCTGCACATGCCATTAAAATTCCTAAGGTAGTTGCTTTTAAATTCATATTTTTACCTATAATTTGATGTATGTAGATTTACTATAATTATTTCTGTTTTATGCTAAATATAGCATAAGACCATTAAATTGACCATAACTGCTAAAATTTATTAAAAAATACAGTTATATCTATACAATATAATTTGGTAATTTGTGATCTGTGTTGTACAATAGTTTATATATCTCAGGGCGGGGTGAAATTCCCCACCGGTGGTAATAGTCCACGAGCGTAATTGCAAGATTTGGTGAAATCCCAAAACCGATGGTATAGTCCAGATGAAAGAGAGTAGTAGCTTAGTATTTAAGATTAGTTTAACTTAGCTTATTTGTTTTGCCCTGACTTACGCATAATTAAATTGGAGAATATCGTGAGTCAAATTAACTTATTAGAAATTTTTGCACCAACTGCAATTGAGCGCGTTGAATTAGCGATTAATGCATTAAAAGAAGGTAATGGTGTTTTAGTTGTAGATGATGAAGATCGTGAAAATGAAGGTGATATCATCTTTGCTGCTGAGAACATGACTGTAGAACAGATGGCGATGATGATTCGCTATTGTTCAGGTATTGTTTGTTTATGTATGCCAGAAACAAAGATGAAGGAATTAGATTTACCTCAAATGGTATCTAATAATACGAGCTCATATGGTACAGCATTTACTGTAACTATCGAAGCTGCTGAAGGCGTAACAACAGGTGTTAGTGCACACGATCGTTTAACAACAATTAAAGCTGCTATTAAGGAAGGGGCAAAACCATCAGATTTAAGCAGACCTGGTCACGTATTCCCATTATGTGCAAGAAATGGTGGTGTGTTAGAAAGAGATGGTCACACTGAAGCTTCTGTTGACCTTGCAAGACTTGCTGGTCTTAACCCAAGTGGTGTGTTATGTGAATTGACAAATAGAGACGGTTCAATGTCTCGCTTGCCGCAAGTAGTAGCATTTGGATTGGCTCATAATATGACAGTTGTAAGTATCCTTGATATTATAGAGTACAGAAAAACTAAAGGTGTTTAGTTAACAAATAGATGGAGAGTAAAAACTCTCCATTCTTTTATTTTTAGTTAAATTACAGTTTTAACAAAAATAACAATAAAGATAACTGTAAAGATAACAGCAATAATAACAAATTCTAAAGTAACACTAGCAATATCTAATTAGAAAATATAATTAATTTACATTATTATAAGGTAATGTTAAGTGTTTTATTGTTTTGAAATATATTAGACGTTAAAAATAATTATTTAAATATTAGTCAAGACTATAGAGTAAGTATTAAGTTGGAAAAACTAATATGTTTAATAAAAGATTTTATGTATATGTGTTATTAACTTATTTAACAGGTACAACTATCGCTACATTTGTGCCAATAATGAGTTTATATTTAACAGATGTAGTTAAAGCTTCTGAATATCAAGTTGGATTTTATTACATTATATTTTCAACACTTGGTATTGCTGTTACTCAGTTTTTAGCAAAACTTTCAGATACTAGAATCTCAAGACGATTTTTAGTTAAGTTTGCATCATTTTCAGGTGTATGTGCAGCACTTATTTATATGAATTTTCCGTATTATTATCTGATAATTACTGTTGGTGTTTTATTTTTAAGTACTTCGTCAATTGCTAATGCTCAGATCTTTGCCTCAGGTCGTGAATATAGTATTTATAAATACGGACAATCAGTATTGTTTACAAGTTTTATGAGAGCTTCTTTTGCTCTTGCTTGGGTTGTAGCTCCTCCTATCGGTTACTGGATCTATAATGAATATGGGTATGAGACTTTGTTTAAGTTCACCGTTTTATCATTTGCTTTATATGGTTTGGTATCTCATTTCTTCTTACCTAACACTAGCTTATCTTTCTTACAAAATGAGGATAAATCTCAAAGTAAAGAAGATAAAATTAGTGACAAATTACTAGAAGGGCAGGAAGCTTCTTTAGCTCAAAATAAAAGCATTGAATCCACTTCAAATATCAATGAACCAAAAGATAAAATTCTTGGTAACAAGGATGTAATGCTATTGTTTGTTGCTTTTGCGTTAATGTGGACATGTAACTTCTTATACTTAGTTAGTATGCCAATTTATATAAAGAATGAATTGCAAGTTAGTGAAACACTGCCAGGATTTATGATGGCTACATGTGCTGGACTTGAAGTACCGATAATGATCGTCGGAGGGTATTTTGCAAGAAAGATTGGAATAAAGATTTTAATTCAAATTAGTGTCTGTTCAGCATTTTTATTTTACTTAACCTTTATCAACATACCAGCAGATAGCGAGTATGCAAAGACTATGTTTATATGCTCTCAATTATTAAATGCAACTTATATTGGTTTGTTTGCAGGTCTTGGTATGGTTTACTTTCAAGAACTATTGCCATCAATACCTGGTCAAGCAACATCTCTCTTTAATAATAGTGGTAATGTAGGATTTATCTTATCAGGCATTGTTATTATGTTTATCGTACCAATTGGAAAAATGCTTGGCAATGTATCATATGGTAATACATTCTTATTCTCTATTGTATTTATGGTTCTTGCATTTTTAATATTACTTTCTATAAAGAAAGTACAGATAAGAGGTGAGAAGAAGTAAACGTTTGTAAGAGAATAGGATTAGCTCTTTACGGAATTGTTGGGAATGTGATCATTGAAAAAGAAGCAAGCGTACTAATATTTAAAAAGATATTAAAGAGCAGATAAGATTATCTGCTCTTTAATTTTCAATAAAAATAAAACTTTACTTCACTTGTTCAACTAGCACTGAACATAACTTTTTGTGAAAACACATGCCATAGATATATACTGATTGGTAATCTAAATTACTAATATATTCATCAGCATAATGATTATCTTTTATTTGTTTTAAAGCTTTTTGACACACTTCTATTTTACTGTCTTTTCTTTCTTTAGTTTGTTTTATTTCAATAACTACAGCTGTTTTACCATCTAAAGATTCTAAAATCAAATCAACATAACCATCACCTGATTCAATATTTGAAACATGTGTTTTTATAAAATCCGCTCTTTCAATTAAAAGACCATTTAAAAATCCATGATAGTAATTTTCTGCAGGAGCTTTAGTTGCAAAATCTCTTAGTGATACATATTTATTTAACAGTAAAGTTAAGTTGTTTTCTACTGAAGTCGCATCACCAGTAAATAATCCTTTTACAAAATTAGTAGTATAATTCTTGATATTTGGATTTGTTGAAAAATATTCTAAAATCTTTTCGTTAAAACATTCTCTAATTTCTAAACTCGGGATTCTTAATTCATATTCATATTTTTTATCAGATTTAAAATCTGGATTAATTGTTAAATATCCTGTATATAACAACAATGTCCAAAAATCATCTTCGCTATGGCTATCTAAATCACCATAACATAAGCTATCTTTAATAGTTGCAATGATACTTTCACCATCTACAAGGAGTTGCATTTTATCAATTGCATCAGGATGGATAAATCCCATAAATTCTTTTATGATGTCATTGCCACTAGAGTTTATCCAATAATTATTTGCAGTGATTCTAGGCTCTTTATTTTGAACCTCTTTATAAAAATCTGAACAGAAGTTCATTACATCCCATGGGCAATACATTCTAGTTCTACCGAAGTTATATCCATTATAATTTTCTTTTACCATTTCTTTATAGTTTGATAAATTATAATAATCTAACACCTGATTTACTTCTTCTTCAGTAAATCCTATAGCACTAGAGAAATCCTCTTGAATATCTAAAACGGTTTTTAATTTAAAATTATTTAACCCAGTAAAAATACTTTCTTTTGCTGCTCTTAAACAACCTGTAAGTATAGCTTTTCCTAAGTATGGATTAGTTTTAAGAAGTTTTCCTAATAGTCCTGACATTAAACTCTTTATTTCATCATAGTAACCATAAGTACGTGCTTTACTAAAAGGCACATCATATTCGTCTATTAAAACAATTGGTTTGACACCATGATGTTTGTGCAAATATTCTGTTAAAAATTTTAAGGATGATGTTATGGTTCCTTTAATAGCATTAAAGTCATCGGTTTGTAATGGAGCTGAATCATTTAATAGAGATATGGCTTTATATAAGCCTTTAGAATAATAATTTGTATTCGATAGTTTTAAAAAAATTTCTTTGTCGTTATTTGATAGTTTTTCACTTGATATTAAATATGTAAATTGGCTTAATAAATCATATATAATATATCCCAGTTGGTTAAATGCTTCATCAAATGTCGGTCCTTCTACACTTTTTAATGTAATAAAAATAACTGGGAATTTACCCATATATTCTGAGCAAAATTCTTTATCTTTAAAGATTTTTGTGTCTTTAAATAAAGCTTCTTGATAAGAAGTATCATCTGCATTATTCGGGTCTTTTGGATTTATTCTTAAGAATTCATAAAAGGTACTCATCGTTAATGTTTTACCAAAACGACGAGGTCTGGTGATAAGAAAAACTTTTCCTTGTCCTTCTTTAAAAACAGTTTTTATAAATGGTGTTTTGTCTATATAAAATAAATTATTACTTGAGTATTCGCTAAAAAATTCAGTACCTGGTTGAATTGGTTTAATCATTTTGTCTCCTTCTATTTTATCCAATTTTTTTTACTTATTTGTATTATATCTTATTAAAACAAACTTTAGGTTATAATTATTTTATTTTATTAAATATTTGAGTATTTGTGCATAACAGTAATACCAATTGAACTTTCATAGTTATTTGTACCTAAAAAAACAAAATTAAAACACTACTTCTATCTTATGTATTGTTTGGTACTAATCATCTCTTGTGGCTTGTTATTCGGTGAACATTCGTTTTTTAAGTATGAAATGGAACCGAGTTCAAAAAGATAATAATTAAGTATTACACTTCACGGAGAATTTTTAGGAATACAAACATTGAAAAAAAGAATGTCCTTTTATATTTTAAGCGACAAAACCTAAAAATTATATTTTCAAGTTGGCGAAAATATACATTTTTAGTTTGACTTTTACACCTTCTACATAGTATTGAAATAATCCGGTGTTTTTCTTCATTTAAATGTCCGTTAATGCAAATATTTTTTCTAACATTGGGGCAGATGAGAACAGATCGTTCTGAACCGCTGTCATTAATGAATCACTGTTTTTCTTTATATATTCTCCGGCATTGATGACGGAAATATAGCTGACTCCATCATAAATTTCCTTGCGCAGAAAATTAAAACTGTGTTTTGGAAAATTCATGTCAAGAATATCGGTATTATGCGTTGTGAAAAACATCTGCCTGTCTCCTTCTAGTTTTTCTACCATCAGCGACACGAAGGCCTTTTCAACGTCTGAATGAATAAAAGAGAATTTTTCATCGCAGTAGAAGAATGAATACATTCCGCTTACTAGTGCTGCAAACATATTTGCTAGACTTACACCTTCTTTGGTTCCGCTTGAAAGCACTCCGTCATCAACTATAATCCCGTTATTGATTATTGCCTGCTTTCCGCCAAGTTTGATGACATAGGTATCATTGACTTCATTTACTTTTTCGACCTCGGAGATCAGAGGATCCAGCGCCTGAAGGGTATTTTTTAGAATCTGTAGATATCGCTCTTCATTTTTAGGGATGTAACCGAAAGTCAGAGTTTCTCTATCCCTTGGAAATTCAAAAGCCCATGATAGGTTTTTTATTTTTTCCAATTCTCTGATGTAGTCATTGCTGTATCCTTCTTCTGATTTTGAATTCAGCTTTTTAATTGTTTTTTCATAAGTATCATATTTGCCGATCTCTGTTTGCTCTACTTTGATAAAAACATTCTCGCTTGAATAGTTTTTGCCTTTATTTTGGCCTTTAATCACTGATGATACTCTGTAAAAGTCATCATTTATTACAAAATGTAACTCAAATTTAGCGTCTTTACTTTTGTCATTTATACATGAAGTGATAGTAGCATATTCTTTTTTAGCAATGAAATTTAGAATGTTAAGCATCATTCTACCAATAGATGTTTTACCGGAAGCATTAGCACCCATCAGAATGTTCAGCTTTTTGTACCTAAAATACGGATGGTCCTTAAGGAATTCGGTCATCTGGTTTCCAACGATTTTTTTTGGCTCTTCACGGATTTTTTTGGATTGAGAGAGAGGACTGGTATCTAATTAGTCTAAAGAAATAGTCCTCATCTCTGTAACCGTACGCAATTCTTTTTGCTACTTTAATTTTA
>JAXJQF010000102.1:0-42463 GCA_036311285.1 Ruminobacter sp.
ATAATTATTGAGAATTAAATCTGCAATTTTTTCAGCAGCTGGATTTCGCTTAATATCTTTTTTTGCCATATTCATATAACTCCAATTAAGTCTTTAATATTAACAGACTTAACAGGAATACACGAATTTTATGTCACACCCCTATCTGCTTATAATTATTCTACATCATCGTATGGTGATAAAATTGTAGGTCCGATGTTTTCAGTAGAAGCGTCTAAATGGTCGATATTATAATGGAGACCAACAGAGTGTTTATTTTTCATTGCTGATTTAACAATGATTTCCGCTACTTGTAATAGATTACGCAATTCAAGAAGGTTGTGAGTGATTCTGAAGTTTGAGTAGAACTCATGAACCTCTTTCTTTAATAGTTTAATTCTATGCATTGCTCTTTCTAAGCGTTTATCTGTTCTAACAATACCAACATAGTCCCACATAGTTAAACGTAATTCATGCCAGTTATGTTGAATGATTACTTCTTCGTCAGCATCTGTTACTTGACTTTCATCCCATACAGGTAATTCAAGATTATCTTCAGCTATAGGTAATCTAGCAATAATATCCTTTGCTGCAGCATGACCGTATACAACGCATTCTAATAGAGAATTAGAGGCTAATCTATTTGCTCCATGAAGACCTGTATATGAAACTTCACCGATTGCATATAATGATTCAACATCTGTGCGACCACGTTTGTCAACCATTATGCCTCCACACGTGAAGTGTGCAGCCGGTACTATTGGTATTGATTGCTTAGTAATATCAATTCCTATATTTAGACAGCGTTTGTAAATAGTAGGGAAGTGCTTAGTAATAAAATCACTTGGTTTATGGCTAATATCTAGGTACATGTTATCAACGCCAAGTTTTTTCATTTCTCTATCGATTGCTCTTGCAACTATATCTCTTGGGGCAAGCTCTTCACGTTCATCATATTCAGGCATAAATCTTGTGCCATCAGGTCGTTTTAATAAAGCACCTTCGCCTCGTAAAGCTTCTGTTAGTAGGAAGTTTCTATCATTTGGATTATATAATGTTGTTGGATGGAACTGGTTATATTCCATGTTCGCAACTCTACAACCTATACGCCAAGCCATAGCTATACCGTCACCAGAACTTACGTCAGGATTACATGTGTATTGATAAACCTTTGAAGCTCCTCCTGTACATAAAGCTACAAATTTAGCACTGATAGTTTCAACCTTTGAAGTGTTGTTATTGAATACATACGCACCAACAACTCTATTTCCTGCTAAACCTAATTTCTTAGTAGTTATTAAGTCTATTGCGTTATAATGTTCAAGTATTGTAATGTTGGGATGATTTAAAACCTTTTCATTTAAGGTTTCTTGTATTGATTTACCTGTATGGTCAGCAGAGTGAAAAATTCTTCTATGAGAGTGGCCACCTTCTTTGTGTAGGTGGTATGGAGATTGAGGTTCCTCTCTCTTTTCTTCTGTTTCGTCAAATGGAACACCTTGCTCAATTAACCATCCGATGCTTTCTTTTGCGTTTTCTATTGTGAATCTTACTGCTTTCGGTTCACAGATACCACCTCCAGCGGTAATGGTATCTTGAATGTGTTCTTCAATAGAATCGTTGTCATCAGCAACATTAAATACACCCGCAATACCTCCTTGGGCGTAGTTCGTCGATCCTGAACCTATTTCCTTTTTAGAAAGAACGCATACATTAGCTTTTTCAGCTAAACATAGAGCTAAAGATAATCCTGCGGCTCCACTTCCTATAATAAGAACATCACATGAATGCTTTAATTTATTGCACATAATTCTTGTCCAATTGTAAAAAATTATTTTTCTTCGAACATATTAAGCATATGTCCCATTCTTTTTTGCTTAGTTTTTAGGTAATCAACGTTGTAGGAATTTTTACCAACTTCGAGAGGTACTCTTTCTACAACATTTATATCATATTTAGATATATTTTCTATTTTTAAAGGATTGTTTGTTAATAATTTAATTGATTGTATACCAAGTATTTCAAACATTTTGGCACAGATTTTATATTGTCTTGCGTCTGCAGGTAGTCCAAGATGAATGTTTGCTTCTATAGTATCTAAGCCCTCATCCTGTAGGTGGTATGCCTGTATTTTGTTAAACAGACCTATGCCTCTGCCTTCTTGTCTAACATATAAAATTACTCCTCGCTTTTCTTTTGCGATCTGTTGCATTGCGGTTTTTAATTGGAAGCCGCAATCACACTTTAAACTAAATAGAGTGTCTCCAGTTAAGCATTCAGAATGGATTCTTGCAAGAACAGGTTCATTATTAGCAATATCTCCCATATATATAGCAGCATGTTCTTTATTCGAATCATCCTTGAAAGCCATTATTTTAAAAGTTCCAAAAGGAGTAGGAAGATTTGCGGGCATGGTTGATGCAACTATGTTTACTCCATCTTTGTAGTCATTATTTATCATTTTTCTTCCTTATCTTTTAAATATTTGTATATTTTCATGCTGTGTATGTATTCATTTTCGAAGTCAAAGTTATGTATTTTTTGGTCTATTTGACTTTCTTTTAATCTTTTTGTAATTTCATAATAATCTTTGAAAAAGTTATAGGTATGATTGTATCTCACTTGGTATTTTAGGTTTTCCCATGGTTCTAGTGCTAACAAAGGGATACCCATATTCAAAAATTTTAAAGATGAATATGTTTCTTGAGCTATGGTATGGTCATTAAATCGTACAAAAGTGTTGTATGCAAATGGTGAAGTTAGCTCGGTATTATGAAGATTGTAATCATTGCTTTGAATTTCTTTCTCAATGATTGGAAGAGAGTATAGCCCAGATATTGTAAATAATGTCGTTAATAAGGTTAAAATGAAAGCAAAGAGAATATTAATGCCTTTGTTTTGTTTCTTTATTGTATTAACCTCATTGGCATTTGTTGTAAACACGAATAATGAAAATATAAATAAGAATATAGTTGAGTATGAATGCTCCAAAGTATTATCTAACACGTTATAGATAAATATAATGTTAATTACTAGTAAGCAGCAAATCTTTTTTAATGTATCAATATTATTTTTGATAACGTAGCCTATAATTCCAAAATATAGAATTAAATAACCAATAAATTGTATGATTCCATTTTCAATTAATGACTTAACAATGAAGCTGTTTGTTATAGATAAGTTTTCATTATTAAGAGCGTTATATTCAATAACTTTAAATTGATATGTGTCAGCCCCTGTGCCTAAAATATAATTATCTTTTAGTAAAGAGAGTGAACTGAAATCGAAAAATGAAAAATTATTAGAGCTAAGCTTGTAGTATGCGGTTCCTATTGAAGTAATACCAACAATCATCAATAATACTTTGAAAATTTTGGAGTATTCATGTTCATAATCTTTTACATATTTAAATAAAGCAAAACAATAACTTATAGCTATTAGAATTGAAGGGAAAGCGGTGCTTGCCTTGTAGCACGCTTGCAAAGAAAGAATGCTAATAGTTAAGGTTAAAAGGTAATTTAAGAAATGATTCTCCTTGTTATTAGTTAAATTATATAAACTAAAAATTGTGCAAACAGTTAAAAACAGATTTAAAGTTGAGCTAGTGTTGATTGTATTAATATTACTTGATGTTAGTGCTTGAATATCTGAATACGCAGAGTTTATTGAAGCTTGCATTATCCCGCTCAAAATAAAGGCATACATTAGGTATTTAGAACTGTTGTTGCCCTCACATACTTGAAACAGCATCATAAACATAAGAGCACCAATTAAAAATATGACAGGGGTGGAGAGAACGTAACTCTCACCTAAGATATAATTAATGATGTTAGGGGTTGAGATAATTAAAGTTACAAGGAAGACGCTTTTTATTTTGTTGTTAAGAATAATTCGTTTCAACGAAGCAATGTTTAGAAAACCGAATGCAATAAATAAAATACTTATCAAAATAAAGAGAAGGTTTTGTGGGTTTGCAAGACCGTCTAGCAATAGTTTTGATGTTGGAAATTGTACGTGACAAAGAATTAGCAAATATAATGATAGTATTGTAATTGCTGTAAGATTTAATATTTTAGTCATCTTTAAATAAATACCTAAATCTGAATATATTTCAGTAATTATACCATATTAGCTTTTAATGCGTAAAATATGTAATAATTAAAAAAATGTGATAAATTAATTGAACTATTTTGAATTTTATGTGTCTTACTATATATAGAGTTAAGATGCTTCTTGAAAAGGAAAGAGGTCATGACGGAACAAGAAGCTGATTTAAGTCTGGTGAAATCGGTTAAATCTGGAGATAAGCAAGCCTTTAATTTACTTGTTTCTAAGTATCAGTATAAGTTGTTGTCAGCTGTACGAACCTTGGTGTCAGAAAGTGACTCCTACGATGTGGTACAAGAAACATTTATAAAAGCTTATAAGTCTTTAGATTCATTTAGAGAAGAAAGTGCTTTTTTTACATGGTTGTATAGAATAGCTATAAATACTGCTAAAAACCATTTAACTAGTTTAATAAGAAAAAAAGATTGCGATGTCGATGTAGGTGATGCTGAGATTGTAAACCTTAACAGTAACTTACATGAAACTGATACACCTGAAGGTATTTTAGAAAAAAATGAGACTAAGCGTATTATTTTAAAGACAATTAATTCATTGCCAACAGAATTAAAACAAGCATTAGTTTTAAGAGAAGTTGAAGAAATGAGTTATGAGGATATCGCCAAAGTTTTAAAATGCCCTGTAGGTACCGTAAGATCAAGAATTTTTAGAGCAAGAAATATTGTTGAAGAAGCAATATCTGTTTAACGTAGGACTATAGTATGAAAGATATGAAAGTAGATGTAAATTCGTCTTTATTTTATGATGGAGAATTATCTACCAAGGAAGAACTTGCAGAGTTATTGCTAGATGAGACAGCTAGCAAGCATTTAAATAATTATGCGAGTATTACAGCTGCATTGAGAGAAGAAAATGTAGATGAAGCACGTATGGCTAAAATGCGTGAGAACATCTTTTTAGCTATAGAAAATGAAGAAATAGGTTCTGTTACAACGGAAGTTAAAGCTGTTGCTGCTAATGAACCATTAGAATTATCCAAAAAAGAACTATTTGAAAATAAAGCAAAGAGATTTTCAAGTTTTTCTTGGAACAAGATGCAAACTGTAGTTGCAGCTTCTATCGCCGGTATTTGTTTTATAGCAGCTCAGTGGGTTTTTAGTCCTGGGTCAGGAGATTCTTTCGTTGAGGATTCTGTTATTAACGGTTCAAATATTTACATGAGTCCAGTAAGTAACAGTAATTATGATACAATTCATCCAAAATCTAATTTACAATTTAATGAAACAAAGAAAACTAATTATTCCTCTGCAGAAATGCAATCTATAGAAGAAAAGAAGAATAAAGAGATTGAAAATTTAGATGCATTAATGAATAATTATGACTTATCAAAGAGAGTTGTAACTTTAGAAAAATAGAATATTATTAGATCAGTAGTGTTCTATTTTAAATGATAAGAGTTTATTAATGAAAAATTATATCCAAAGAATTTTATTTAGTGTTGCTATTGGCGTAGTAACACTTTTTTTGTCTGTTACTAATGCTTCTCCTACTCCTTCTGATCCAAGAGAGATGTTTGCAGAGATACAGCAATCTTATAGTAATGTAAATTTTGAATTATTATTTGCAAGAGTTCATAGCTCATTTGCTGAACCTGTTAAGTATGTAAATGGCGTAATTGATAATGAGAGATATTCTTTTTGGTCTTATCAAAACAATGCTAAATCAGGTTTTTTCTTTGGTAAGAACAAAGTCGTTTATTATTCATCTGGTCAAAAGAATGTAATGATTAATAATGGTTCGTTGCCATTTATTAGTAATAGATTCTCGACAGTTGATTTAGATAAGTTCTTTGAAAATTATAATGTAAATTTAATTGGATATAACCGTATTGCAGACAGGCAGGTTGCTTCTTTATTTATAACATCTAAGAATAAAGATAGATATTCATATTTAGTACATGTGGATTTACAATCAAAGGTTATAATTCATGTTGATGTTTATAATCTACAAGGAAGTGTTGTTCAGGCATATGTAGGTGTCGATTTCAAAGTACTTAATAAATGCAGTGAAGTTATAAATAATGTAAAGAGAGATCTTGAGTCAATCTCTGAAACAAACAATCATAATATCGATAAAATTCAAAAATCTAAAAAGCTAGATTGGAATTTAGATTATATTCCTAGCGGATTTGAGAAGGTATATGAAGGAGAAGGAGAGTTAGATACTGATTCTAAGTTTGAACAGTACATGTTCTCCGATGGAGTTGTTGAATTTTCAGTATATAAGATAAAGTATTTAGGGAGCTCTTATTTTCCTATTGTTAAGCAGGGGGTAACTAATCTTGCAAGAAAGAATTTTAACGAGTATGAGTTTGTGGTTGTTGGAGAAATTCCAATTGAAATAGCAAATAGAATTTTAGATGCACTTGTAGTTAAGTAACCCTTATTTGGTAACAACTATGAAGAAGAAATTTGTTGAAAAACTAGCTGTTGTAAAAAAGAGTTATCCTAATGGAACCGTTTTGTGCGAACAGGGGGTTGAAGGGTTATGTGGTGCGTGTGACAGTAAGGGAAGTGACTGTCATATAGATGATAAGCATGAACACTTTAAGGCTCCTGTTGAATTTATATTACAAAATGACTTTAACGCTAAAATTGGTCAAGTTGTAAGGGTCGGTATTCCTGATACATCAGTTTTATTAAGTGTTGTTGTGTCATACCTTGTTCCCCTAGTTTTTTTAATATTTGGAGCTGTTATAGGATGGATGTTAGGGGGAGAAATTGTCTCAATTATAGGTTGCTTACTTGGACTTTTTTTAGGTTTTTGTGTTTCTCTTATATTAGCTAGATTTATCTTAAAAAGCGTTTGGTCTCCTAAAATGCTAGGTGTATTGAATTTCAATCTTTGTAAGAAATAATAAAAAGAAGAAATTTGATCAGTTTGGCATTTATCGTAAACATTAATTAATTATGTTATAATAATCAGTTAATGACTTTTTATTTATGTAAGTAGTATTCTATTTATTGGTTTAACCGTATTGTGTCTTTTATAGCAGTACATTTTATTGAACATTAACGTATGAAGAATATAAGAAATTTCTCAATTATTGCTCACATTGATCATGGTAAATCTACTCTTTCAGATCGCTTAATACAAATTTGTGGTGGTTTGACATCTAGAGAGATGCAAGAACAAGTATTAGACTCAATGGATATTGAGCGCGAAAGAGGTATAACAATAAAGGCTCAGTCAGTTACTTTAGAATACAAAGCTAAAGATGGCGAAACCTATGAATTGAATTTTATCGACACACCAGGTCATGTCGATTTTGCGTATGAAGTTTCTCGTTCATTAGCAGCTTGTGAAGGAGCGTTACTTGTAGTGGATGCAGGTCAAGGTGTTGAAGCACAGACTTTGGCTAATTGTTATCAAGCAATTGACTTAGATTTAGAAGTAGTGCCTATTTTAAATAAGATCGACTTACCTGCAGCAGAACCAGATAGAGTTTCACAGGAAATTGAAGATATTGTTGGTATCGATGCGATTGATGCTGTTAGATGCTCTGCAAAGACAGGTCTAGGTGTTGACTTAGTATTAGAAGAAATTGTAAAAAAAATACCCGCTCCAGTTGGAGACCCTAATGGTCCATTACAAGCATTAATCATTGATTCATGGTTCGATGATTATTTAGGTGTTGTTTCTCTTGTTAGAATCAAGCAAGGGGTTCTAAGAAAGGGAGACAAGATAAAGGTAATGAGTACTGGAGTATGTTGGGGGGTAGATCGATTAGGTGTATCCACTCCGAAGCGTGTAGACAGAACAGAATTAAAGTGTGGTGAAGTAGGTTGGGTTGTTTGTGGTATCAAAACAATTCATGGAGCTCCAGTTGGTGATACCTTAACAAATGCAAAGGATGGCGTTACTGAATCATTACCAGGCTTTAAAAAAGTTAAACCTCAAGTATACGCAGGTTTGTTCCCTATATCTACAGATGATTATGACGCTTTCCGTGATGCTTTAGACAAGTTATCATTAAATGATGCATCATTATTTTTTGAACCAGAAAATTCAAAAGCACTAGGTTT
Organism: Ruminobacter sp.; assembly: GCA_036311285.1. Classification (GTDB taxonomy): domain Bacteria; phylum Pseudomonadota; class Gammaproteobacteria; order Enterobacterales; family Succinivibrionaceae; genus JAXJQF01. The sequence continues at coordinate 8,130 of JAXJQF010000102.1, forward strand.
TGGTTTTAGATGTGGTTTCCTTGGCATGCTTCATATGGAAATCATTCAAGAGCGTTTGGAAAGAGAATATAACTTAGATTTGATTACAACCGCTCCAACAGTAGTATATGAAATCAAATTAACAGATGGCGAAGTTATTAGGATTGATTCGCCTGCTGCTTTACCTCCGGTTACAAATATTTCAGAAATTAGAGAACCAATTTCCGAATGTCATATATTGACTCCTAATGAGTACGTTGGTAACGTAATGAAGCTTTGTCAGGAAAAGCGTGGTGTTCAAACAAATATGGTTTACCATGGTAATCAAGTAGCGTTAACCTACGAAATCCCAATGGCTGAGGTGGTTCTAGATTTCTTTGATAGATTGAAGTCAACTTCAAGAGGTTATGCGTCATTAGATTATTCATTCAAACATTTTACTCCTGCAAATATGGTAAGAATGGATATTTTAATTAGTAATGAACGTGTGGATGCCTTAGCTGTAATTACTCATAAGGATAATGCAATGAGTAAGGGACGTTTGCTAGTTGAAAAGATGCGTGAGTTAATACCAAGACAGATGTTTGATATTGCTATTCAAGCTGCTATTGGTAATCAAATCATTGCTAGAAGTACAGTTAAAGCATTACGTAAGGATGTGTTAGCTAAGTGTTATGGCGGTGATATTACAAGAAAGAGAAAATTGCTAGAAAAACAAAAAGAAGGTAAAAAACGTATGAAATCTTTAGGTAAGGTACAGGTGCCTCAAGAAGCATTCTTGGCTATACTTAAGGTTGGCAGCGAATAAACAGTAAGGAAAAAATAATATGAATATAATATCTTTATTAATAATAGTTTTTACTCTTTTGTCGGGGATTCTTTGGTTCTTAGATATGTTTGTATTTAAACCAAAGAGAAAGGCTTTGTTAAAGGAAAAACAAAAAACACAATTAGTACCTTTAACTAAGAAGGAAAAAAGTGAAATTCTAGATAACACAGGAATGATGGGCGCGATTGCTGATTGTTTTCCTATTTTATTGGTTGTTTTTTTAGTTCGTTCATTTTTATATGAACCATTTAGAATTCCATCAGCGTCAATGATGCCTACTTTGTTAAGAGGGGACTTTATTTTAGTTGAGAAGTTTAGCTATGGAATCAGAAATCCATTCACAAATAGTGTTTGGTTTGATACTGGTAAGATTGAACGTGGTGATGTGGTTGTGTTCAAGTATCCTGAAAATCCTTCAATTGATTACATAAAGAGAATTGTCGGCTTGCCAGGTGATAAGATTTATGTTGAAGACGAAAAACTATACATAAAAAAGAAGGATGGCGATGTAGTTGAGTACATAGGTTTTGAAGATGTGGAGAAACAACCATATTTAAAATTTAATGAAGAATACCCTAGTGAACATGGGATTGTTTTTAAAGAGAATTTGATGGGCTATGAGCATAAGATTATGCACGATGCTAATGCTCGTATATTAGAACAGTTCTATGTTCAATCTAATCAAAGTTATGGCGAATGGGTTGTTCCTGAAGGTCATTATTTTGCGATGGGGGACAATAGAGAACATTCACGAGATAGTCGTTACTGGGGGTTTGTTCCTGACGAATTAGTTGTAGGAAAGGCTAAAATCGTTTGGTTTAGTTTTACATTTGAAGAATTATTCCGAACAGAAAGAGTTGGAGTTATAAAGTAAATGACCAATAGTTACCTTAAAGACAAGTATTTTCGATTAGAAAAGGCTATAGGGTATGAATATAAAAATTTAAACTACTTGCAACATGCATTGACGCATAGAAGCGCAAAGCCAGAACATAATGAACGACTAGAATTTTTAGGTGATTCTATATTAGGGATGATTATAGCTGAGAAATTATATGATAATTTTCCTGGTATAGGAGAGGGTGATTTAACACGAATGCGTTCTACCTTAGTTAGAGAGGTGGCATTAGCTGAAATCGCAAGAGAGTTTAAGTTAGGCGATTTTCTTATAATGGGACAGGGTGAACGTAAGAGTGGTGGTTTTAGACGTGATTCTATTTTAGCAGACGCAGTTGAATCTATAATTGCATCGATTTACCTAGATTGTGGTAAAGATTTAAATGTTGTACGTGATGTTTTAATGGTGTGGTACGAAACAAGATTGAAGAATGTTCAAACTGTAACATCGCAAAAGGATCCAAAGACTCAATTGCAAGAGTATTTACAAGGAAGAAAATTATCACTTCCTACATACAGTGTTGTTAATGTATCAGGTGAGGATCATAACCAGCACTTTACTGTTAAATTAGAAGTTTGTTTCCTTAAGGATGCGATAGTTGGTTATGGTTCGTCTATTAGAAGAGCAGAACAAAGTGCAGCATCAAAAGCAATGGAAATTCTAAGATCAAAAGATAGTAGCAAATAGTAAATTTAGGTTAATTATGGAAAATTCAAATAATGATGCTAGAAGATGTGGCTTTATCGCAATAGTTGGTAGGCCTAATGTTGGTAAATCAACATTGATGAACAGAATTTTAGGACAAAAAATCAGTATTACATCGAGAAAACCACAAACAACTCGCCATAGAATTATGGGGATTGATACGGAAGGTATTTATCAAACAATTTATGTTGATACTCCAGGTCTTCATATAGAAGAGAAGAGAGCTATCAATAAATTGATGAACCGTGCTGCTGAAAGTTCTATTGGAGATGTGGAACTAGTGTTCTTTGTCGTTGATGCTACTAGATGGACTGACGATGACGAGATGGTTCTTAAGAAATTAGAAAAGTATAATTCTCCAGTTATTTTAGTTTTAAACAAGGTAGATTCATTAGAAAATAAGAACGAAGCTTTACCGATTATTCAAAAGTTGTCTGCAAAAAGAGAATTTAAGGATATTGTTCCTATTTCAGCTAAGCATGGTGATAATGTTGAAAGATTAAAAGAAATTGCAAGAGCTTCTCTTCCGATTGGTGATTTCTGTTTTCCTGAAGATTATGTTACTGATAGATCGAGTAGATTTATAGCTTCTGAAATTATCAGAGAAAAGCTAATGCGCTTTATGGGAGATGAACTTCCATATAGTGTTACTGTTGAAATTGAACAGTATAAGATTCAAGCAAACGGAGTTGTACATATTAACGCTTTGATTCTAGTGGAAAGAGATGGCCAAAAGAAAATGGTTATTGGAGCAAAGGGTGAAAAGTTAAAAACTATCGGTTCAGAAGCTAGAAAGGATCTTGAAAAGATCTTAGAATCAAAGGTATTCTTAGAGATATGGGTAAAGGTTAAATCAGGTTGGGCTGATGATGAAAGAGCTTTACAATCTCTTGGATATATGGACTTTTTAGATAAGTAAATATTAAATCATAAGAATCGTATGTCTGCAGGTGATATAAAAGAAACAGTATGCTTTATTTTGCACACAAGGTCATATGATGAACGCTCATTATTAGTTCAAGCGTTAAGTTATGATTTAGGAAGAATTTCCTTTGTTGCTAACAGAGTAAAGGGAGTAAAAAATAAGAATAAAGGTTTTATTCAGTTGTTTACTCCTTTGAGGGTAAGTTTAAGAAGAGTAAACTCTTCGTTAAAATCTATGTATAGTGTTGAGCAAATAAGTAAACCTTTTAACTTAGAAGTGCCAAAACTATATCTAGGAATGTATATAAATGAACTTTTAGTTCATTTATATAATGTTCAAGACGAAAGCGCAGAGCTTTTTGATCTTTATGTAGAAACGCTAGAGCAGCTTTCTAATACTCAAAATGATGAATATGTTCTTCGTTTGTTTGAATTAAAACTTCTTGATTTTTTAGGTCTTGGTATAGGGCTAAACCAAGAATCTCCTTTCCGATTCAAAAATGATAAGTATTATTTTTTTAAAGAAAATGAAGGTCTAGTAGAAAGCGATTTAGTACTTGTAGAAAATGTGGCTTACAAAAATTATTTTTCAGGAGCAGATCTTAATAGCTTTATTGAAGACCAAAATATTACGCCAAAGGTCTTAAAGACTGTTAAAAACTTGTGCAGGACATTATTAGAACCTTTGCTTCAAAATAAAACGATTCAAAGTAGAGAGATTTACAAGTCATTTATAGACAACAAAATAAGAATGTAGTTTTTATATAAGCATTGTTGTTTATATAAAACATTACGAATTTCCCAAAGAAGTATAGTGTTAAAACTTAAATCATTTATTTACATATTAATAAGATAGAAATAGGTTGTTGTTTATATCTTTTTACGTGATGTTTTTTATGTTCTTTATGGTATTGTATCCTCCATGTTTTTAGGTGTGCTAATAAGTTTTTTTCAAGTAAGTAGATAAAATTTTAAGCAAATAAAACAATTTGTTTGTTTGGTATCTTAATTTAGATATATATTTTGTACAAAAAGCAAAAGATATATTATATTTGTTGTTGTTTGTTTTGCTTTTTGGGATATGGTAATGGTTGCTATCAGAGATACACATTCTAAGGACAATAGTGATTTTAGAAAGTGGTTGTCTGCATTGTCGTTGAATGAAGACGAAAAAACAGAATTAGAAAGAGTTTATACTTATTGTTGTGTTCGTGTTTCAAATGAAGAAGACATAAAAAGCTTAACTAAGGTTATAATTGAAATTATAGGCATACTGATGTCTATTCATATGGATTTAGAAAGCATGATTATTGCTGTTATTTATCCATTCATTAAAAAGAAATATTTAACATTAGAGCAAGTTGAAAAGAGTCAGGATAAGAAAATTGGTACTTTACTAAGATGTGTAAAGGACATGGAATCTATTCGTTTTTTACATACAATTAATTCAGAACAAAATGTGTCTGAGGCTCAGGTTGATACAGTTCGTAGAATGCTATTAGCAATGGTTGAAGACGTAAGAGCTGTTATTATTAAGCTTGCTGAAAGAATAGCAACACTCCGTGAAATTAAGACAGATTCAGAGGATAAAAGAGTATTAATAGCGAAGGAAATTTCTAAGATTTATGCTCCTTTGGCGAATAGATTAGGTATCGGTCAATTAAAATGGGAATTAGAGGATTTATCATTTAGATACTTGCATCCTGATATTTATAAGCAAATAGCAAAATTGTTAGATGAAAAGAGAATTGATAGAGAAATTTATATTAACAATTTTGTTAAGGATTTAAAGGTTTTTCTAGAAGAAGAAAATATAACTGCAGAGGTGTATGGCCGTCCAAAGCATATTTATAGTATTTGGAGAAAGATGCAAAAGAAACATGTTGATTTTGCAGGGTTATATGATGTAAGAGCAGTTAGAATAATTGTAAGTAGAATTCAAGATTGTTACTCAGTTTTAGGTGTAATACATACAAGATTTCATCATATACCTAAAGAGTTTGATGATTATATTGCTAATCCAAAAGCGAATGGTTATAAGTCAATTCATACGGTAATTATTGGACCAGAGGGAAAGACTATAGAAATTCAAATCAGAACAGCTGATATGCATAAGGATGCTGAATTAGGTGTTGCGGCACATTGGAAGTATAAAGAGGGTAAGAACTCTAATTTAGATGCTGCTTTCGAAGAAAGAATTTCATGGTTAAGAAAGTTATTAGCATGGCAAGAAGATGTATCAGAGAACTGTACTCTTGTTGATGAATTTAAGACTCAAGTATTCGAAGATAGAGTTTATGTATTTACTCCTAAGGGGGATGTTGTTGACTTACCTGTTGGGGCAACTCCGCTTGATTTTGCATACCATATTCATAGTATGATTGGTCATAGATGTGTTGGAGCAAAGGTTGATGGCCGAATGGTTTCGTTTACTTATCAGCTTCAAACTGGTGAGCAAGTGTATTTATATACACAAAAGGAACCTAATCCAAGTAGAGATTGGTTAAATCCAACTAATGGTTTCTTAAAAACAAGTAAAGCCAGAGCGAAGGTTGTTGCTTGGTTTAAGAAGATCGATAAAGAAAAGAATGTTGTAGCAGGTAAGACGATTTTAGAAAAAGAATTAGAGCATAATTCTATTTCGTTATCAAAAGAACAGTTGCCTAACATCTTAAAAGAAACGTTCACAAGATATAACGCCAAGGAATTAAATGATATTTACGCTGGCATAGGTTCTGGTGATATTAGAATTAATCAAATTGTTCATTTTATTACTGAAAAATTAAAGGAATTAAATAAGAATAAAGATGATGATTCTCATATTATTAAGACTATTGAGCAAAGAACGTTAGATAAATTAGCACACTCACGTAAAACAATTCAGAAAAATCAAATTATTGTAAATGACGTAGGAAATTTAGTTACCTATGTTGCTAAATGTTGTCATCCTATTCCTGGAGAGGATATTGTTGGTTTTATAACTCAAGGAAGAGGAGTTTCTATTCACAGACAAGATTGTGAAACTGTAAAGAATTTACTTAAGATGAGCCCTGAAAGAATTGTAGAAGCTAAATGGGGAAATGCATATTCAACAGGTGTGCCAGTTACAATTGGTATTCAAGCAAATGATAGGGGTGGTCTGCTTCGAGATATAACTACAATAATTGCTAATGAGAAGATAAATGTGTTAGGGGTTCGATCTAGATCTAATGTATATGAACAGGTTGCATATATAGATGTAGATATGGAAATATATAATATCGGAGACCTGAAAAAAGTCTTAGGGAAACTTAATAGATTGGGTGATGTTTTATCCGCAAAAAGACTGTAAAAAAAAATATCATAAATTTTTAGAATATGATAATATTACTTGATAATAGTTATAGAGAAAGAACAGCATAAATTGTGATTACAGTCGTGCTGTTTTTGTTTTTTTAAAATATTAGGTTTTATTTATGTCTACTAAATTCATATTTGTAACTGGTGGTGTTGTTTCATCTTTAGGTAAAGGTATTGCAGCTGCATCTTTAGCCGCGGTTTTAGAAGCTCGTGGGTTAAAAGTAACAATGCTAAAGCTTGATCCATATATTAACGTAGATCCAGGCACAATGAGTCCTATTCAACATGGTGAAGTTTTTGTTACAGAAGATGGTGCAGAGACAGATTTAGACTTGGGTCACTACGAACGTTTTATTCGTACTAAGATGACTCATAATAATAACTTTACAACTGGTAGAATCTATTCAGAAGTTATTAGAAAGGAAAGAAGAGGTGATTATCTTGGTGCAACTATTCAGGTAATTCCTCATATTACAAATCAAATTAAAGAAGGCGTTTTAGCTGGAGCTGAAGGTCAAGATATCGCTATCGTTGAAGTTGGCGGTACAGTTGGTGATATCGAATCATTACCATTCTTAGAAGCGTTAAGACAATTAGCGGTAGATATCGGTAGACAAAATGCTTTATTTATGCATTTAACTTTAGTTCCATACTTAAAGACTTCAGGTGAAGTAAAGACAAAGCCTACTCAGCACTCAGTTAAGGAATTATTAAGTATAGGTATTCAACCTGATATCTTAGTTTGTCGTTCAGATATAAATATTCCAAGTAACGAAAAGTCAAAGATTTCATTATTCTGTAACGTAAGCGAAAATGCAGTTATTTCATTACGTGATGTTGATTCAATCTATAAGATTCCAGCATTATTAAAGAATCAAGGTTTAGACGAGTTAGTATGTCAAAGATTTGGTATTCAATGCAAGGAAGCAGATTTGTCAGAATGGGAACAAGTAATTTATCAACAAGCAAATAGCGAAGGTGAAGTTGTTATAGGTATGGTTGGTAAGTATGTTCAATTACCAGATGCTTACAAATCAGTGAATGAAGCTTTAAAACATGGCGGTTTAAAGAATTGTGTAAATGTTAAGATTGAATATATTGATTCTCAAGACCTAGAATCTAAGGGAACAGAAGTATTAGAGCACTTGGATGCTATTTTGGTTCCTGGTGGATTCGGTACTAGAGGTACAGAAGGCAAGATTTTAGCTGCGAAGTATGCTAGAGAAAATAATGTTCCATATTTAGGTATTTGCTTAGGTATGCAAATCGCAATGATCGAATACGCTCGTAACGTGGTTGGTATGGAAGGAGCTAACTCAACTGAGTTTGATTCGGAAACCAAGTATCCAGTAATTGGTTTAATTACAGAATGGATTAATGAAGAAGGAAAGAAGGAACTTCGTAGTGAAGAGTCTGACTTAGGTGGAACTATGAGATTAGGTGCTCAATTATGTCACTTAGCAGAAGGCTCAAAGGTTGCTGAAATGTACGGTTCTAACCAAATTTACGAACGTCATCGTCACCGTTATGAAGTTAATAATAATCTGTTAGATGAAATTAAAGCTAAGGGATTGTCTGTTACAGGTTTAAGTGCTGATAAAAAACTTGTTGAAATTATTGAAAATCCAGCTCATCCATGGTTTGTTGCAGTGCAATTCCATCCAGAGTTCACTTCAACTCCAAGAGATGGTCACCCATTATTCAGCGGTTTTATTAAGGCTGCAAAGGATTATCAAAAGAATAAGTAATCTTTTACCTTAATCTTAAAATTACAAATAATAAGAGTTCTAAAAATGTTTAGAACTCTTGTTTTTTTAATCAAAAAAAATCAAAAATATAGTATCTTGCCCATGTTGAATTTCTACGCATAAACAAGTATAATTCATGATAAAAGCGAAATAGGTTCGTAAAGAATTTTTTATTGTTGCTGTCATGAGACAGTATGTTTAAGTTATCCAAAGAGGATTTAATTAAATGGCTAAGATTGTTAAGGTTGTAGGTCGTGAAATCGTTGATTCACGTGGTAATCCAACTGTAGAAGCAGATGTATATTTAGATGATGGTTCAATGGGCCGTGCAGCGGTTCCATCAGGAGCTTCTACTGGCGTTCGTGAAGCATTAGAATTACGTGATGGCGATAAGGCTCGTTACTTAGGTAAGGGTGTTTTACAAGCAGTTAAGAATGTAAATGAAATCTTAGGCCCAGCTATCGTTGGTATGGATCCTACAGATCAACGTGCTATCGACCAAAAGATGTTAGATTTAGACGGCACTCCATTCAAGAAGAACTTAGGTGCTAACTCTATCTTAGCTATCTCTTTAGCTGTAGCTAAGGCTGGTGCATTAGCTAAGAAGGTTCCATTATACGCTCACATTGCTGATTTAAATGGTACTCCAGGTGTTTACTCTATGCCATTACCAATGATGAACATCATTAACGGTGGTGCTCACGCTGCTTGGTCAATGGACATGCAAGAATTCATGATTCAACCAGTTGGTGCTAAGTCAGTACGTGAAGCTATCCGTATGGGTGCTGAAGTATTCCACAACTTATCTAAAGTATTAAAGGCTAAGGGTCAAACTACAACTGTAGGTGACGAAGGTGGTTATGCTCCTAAGTTAGGTTCTACTGCTGCTGCTATGGCTGCTATCAAGGAAGCTGTTGAAGCTGCTGGTTATGAATTCGGTAAAGATATCACTTTAGCTATGGACTGTGCTTCTTCAGAATTCTACAATGCTGAAAAGAACATCTATGAAATGAAGGCTGAAGGTAAGGATTTAACTTCAAACGAATTAGCTGATTTCTTAGCTGATTTATGCAACCAATACCCAATCATCTCTATCGAAGATGGTCAAGCTGAAGGCGATTGGGACGGTTGGAAGTACTTAACTGATAAGATCGGTAACAGATGCCAATTAGTTGGTGACGATTTATTCGTAACTAACCCTTCAATCTTAAAGGAAGGTATCGAAAAGGGTGTTGCTAACTCAATCTTAATCAAGGTTAACCAAATTGGTTCATTATCTGAAACTTTAGATGCTATCCAAATGGCTCACAAGGCTGGTTATACTGCAGTTATTTCTCACCGTTCAGGTGAAACTGAAGATGCTACTATCGCAGACATCGCAGTTGGTACAGCAGCTGGTCAAATCAAGACTGGTTCATTAAGCCGTTCAGACCGTATGGCTAAGTACAACCAATTAATCCGTATCGAAGAAGAATTAGGTTGTGATAAGGCTCCATACGCTGGTTTAAAGGCTGTTAAGGGTCAAAACTAATTTTTAGTTAATTCTTAATTAAAAGAAAAGGGCATATTCATAAAGAATATGCCTTTTTTGTTCTTTTAGTATAAAATAAAAGCATTCGTTTTATATGTGTATTGTAATATGAAAATATTGTATGTATTTTTATTCTGTTTAATTGGTTTTGTTTCATATAACTATATTTATGGTGAGAACGGATTAAAGAAGCGTAATGAAGTTATTGCTTCTAAGAAAATCGCTTTAAAGAAAACAGAGCAATTGAACAAGAATAAGTTTGTATTAGAACAAACTATTAAAGATTTAAAGAAAAATAAAGACAGTGAAATCATTGAAGATATAGCTCGTTCTAATTTAGGAATGATTAAGTCTGATGAAAAATTTTATAGAAAAGTAGATAACTAATATGATAAAGGTTGACGTAATTATTCCTGCAGCAGGAGTTGGAAAAAGAATGCAAAGTGTTGTACCTAAGCAATATTTAGATATTGATGGTATGACAATTTTAGATAGAACTATAGACAAGTTTATTTCTTTAGAATTTATAAATAAGGTCATTGTTGCTTTATCTCCTAATGATGATTATTTTAGGGATTCAAAATTTCTTAATAATCCAAAACTTCTTGTTGTATTAGGCGGAAAGGAACGCTGTGATAGCGTTTATAACGGCATATTAGCAGCAACTTCTGAATATGTTTTAGTTCATGATGCAGCTAGACCTTGTGTATTAACTAGTGATATTCAATTGCTTGTTGATAAGTGTAGTAATGACAACGGCGGTTTACTAGTATCAAGAATTCCAGATACTATCAAGAAAGCAAATGAACATAATGAAGTTATAAGTACAATTCCAAGAGATAATGTGTATAGGGCGTTAACTCCGCAATATTTTAAGAAAGATTTATTAAGAAAGGCGTATGAAAAGTCAGTTAACGACGGTTTTGTAATGACTGATGAGTCGTCTGCAATGGAATATCTTGGGTATAAGCCTCAAGCGGTCGTTGGAAGTAGTACTAATATTAAGATTACAGAACCAAATGACTTAGAGTTGGCAAAGATTTTTTTACAATTGGAGAAATAATATGAATTTTAGAATTGGACACGGTTTTGATGTACACGCATTTGGTGGTGAAGGTCCAGTTGTTTTAGGTGGTGTTACAATTCCTTATGAAAAAGGGTTAATAGCCTTTTCAGATGGCGATGTTATTCTACATGCTTTAGCTGATTCATTGTTAGGTGCTGTTGGTTTAGGCGATATCGGACGTTTGTACCCAGATACAGATAAACAGTTTGAGAATATTGACAGTAGAATTTTATTAAGGGATACGGTATCTAGATTAAAGAGCATGTCATATGCGATTGGAAACGTTGATATTACAGTTTTAGCTCAAGCTCCAAAGATTTCAAAATACCATGAGCAAATGAGAAAGAATATTGCAGCAGATTTAGAAATTGATGAAGATAGAGTAAATATCAAAGCGACAACAACAGAAAAGTTAGGTTTTGTTGGAAGAAAAGAAGGTATTGCTGTTGAAGCAGTAGCCTTAGTCTATAAGGTATAAGATGAATACAGATTTAAAGATTCTTATATCTAATGATGACGGCGTTTATTCAGAAGGGATAAATGCTTTATATAAAGAAATTAAGAGTAAATTTCAAAATGTAGTAGTGGTTGCCCCTGATAGAAATCAAAGTGCAGCTAGTCATTCTTTAACTTTAGCTAATCCTTTGCGTATTCAACAATTGCATACAAGTGATTTTTATTCTGTAAACGGGACTCCGTCAGATAGTGTATATCTTGCTGTTAATTCATTATTAGATGATAAACCTGATATCGTTATTTCAGGTATAAATGAAGGTCCTAATTTAGGCGATGATGTAATGTATTCTGGAACAGTTGCAGCTGCAGTTGAAGGACGACATTTGAAGCTGCCTGCAATTGCTGTATCGTTAGTTGGTAAGGAGCATTATAGTACTGCTGTTTTTTTTGTTATGAAGATTTTAAAGCAGATAGAAGAATGTCCTATACCAAAGGATCACATATTAAATATAAATGTGCCGGATTTACCTTTAGAACAAATTAAAGGCATAAAAGTAACAAGACTTGGAAAAAGGGAATCTCCTACAAGTGTTATAAAGTCAAAAGATCCTAGAGGTAAGGAAATTTGTTGGATAGGTCCTCAAGGCGTTGCTATTGATACAGCTGATGATACAGACTTTTGGGCGGTGGATAATGGTTATGTTTCTGTAACTCCTATTCATATTGAGTTAACTTCTTTTAATGTGATAAGTGATTTAAATAATTGGTTTATGTGTAATGTTTAAGATATCTATTTTTAGTAAAATCTATGAAGCTTGTATTGGAGCTGCAAGACATAAGTTTGCCTCAATTTTTTTAGCAATCTTTAGTTTTATAGAATCAATTTTTTGGCCGATACCAACAGATGTAGTACTAGCTCCTATGTGTCTAGCTAAGCCTAATAGAGCGTTGTTATATGCTTTAAATGCAACTGTCACATCTGTGTTAGGTGCTGTTGTAGGATATTATATAGGGTATTGGTTAAGTACTGCATTTGTAAAGGAATTCTTTGAAAGTGTTAATATGATTGGAACATTTAACACAGTGAATGAATACTTGAATGAATTTGGTATTTTATTTATTTTAATTGGTTCTTTTACTCCAGTTCCATATAAGGTTGTTGCGATTTGTTGTGGCGTTGCAGCTTCAGATGTAGTTATACAATCTCAATTAGGAATTTCAACATGGCAGTTAAATATTTTTGTTTTTATTGCTGTTTCTTTGTTTGGTAGAGGTGCTAGATTTTTCTTAGTAGCGATATTATTAAAGCTAGGCGGAGAAAAAATGGAGCAGAAGCTTCATAAATATATTGATATCATTGGAATAATTTGCGTAGTCGTAGCAATTATAGCTATAATTTGTTATATATTGTTCAAATAATAGCAAAAACTAATGAGTGTAAGATTAAAAGTATTATTTTCTATTGTTTTATTGATATTTGTGGTGGGATGCTCAAGTCCGCGTCCTTCCCATTATTCGCCTTACCAGCTTACACAAGTTAATGCTAACTTAAATACTTCTATAAAGAACTCGCGATATCAGAACAAGAAGTTAAGTTCTCAAAGCTATAAAAATGTTTCATCTAGAAAAATAGTAAAAACAACTAATGGTGATTATTATGTTGTAAAGAAGGGTGATACATTATTTTCAATTGCTTTTTTAAACAATAAAGATGTAGGTGTATTAGCAAGAATAAATGATATCAAAGCACCTTATACTTTATATGTAGGTCAAAAGCTTTTATTAAATTCAAGAAAATCATCAAAAGTATTATACAGAGTTCAAAATAATGATACTTTATTTAGTATTTCAAAAAAATATTCAGTTCCTGTAAGTACTTTAAAGTCTTTAAATGGAATAAGTGCAGGTAATAAAATTGTAGTAGGGCAAGTGTTAGTAATTAAAGTTAATGGTTCATCTACAGCAAGTAATTTAAAGTCTAAACCATCCACGACGATTACAAATAAGAAAACGACTACAGTCAGTAAAACTACAGCTATTACTAAGGTTAATAAGCCAAGTAAGCTGAATAAAAAAAATACTACTACAACTGTTTCTAATAATAAAAAACAAACGTCAACAACTGTTGCAAAGAATAAGAATGTAAATACTAACCAAAATTCTGCTACTAAAAAAAAACAAGCTACCAAGACTGCTAAGAATAGTGTAAATTGGCAATGGCCACATAGTGGAAAAGTTATAAAAGGATTTTCAAGCAGTAATAAGGGAATAAATGTTTCCGGTAAGCGTGGTGATAGTATAAAAGCAGCTGCCGATGGAAAGATAGTATATGCAGGTAATGCGTTAAGAGGATATGGTAATTTAATTATTATTAATCATAATGATGAGTTTTTATCAGCGTATGCACACAATGATTCAATAAAAGTGTCAGAAGGTTCTATGGTTAAAAAGGGACAGGTAATTGCTACTATGGGAGATTCTGATTCAAAATTAGTTTGTTTGCACTTTGAAATAAGATATCGAGGAGAGTCTGTTGACCCTACTCAATATCTACCATAGAAGATTTAATTATTTATCGAATATATAATGTGTGATTACAACTCAGAAGCTTTTTCGTGAAGATTATAAATTATATTTAGAGCTTCTCTTGCTGTTAAAATGTCAGGGTTTACACTGCAGATCAAATCTTTAATTTCGACAAGTTTGTTGTAATTTGTTTGTTCCTCTTTTACATAGGTCATTGCACTAGAATCTGTATTCGAAATATTTTGAGAAATACTTTCAAATGAGATGATTCTCTTTTTCGCCAGTGTAATCACAGACTTTGGAATACCAGCTAATGCTGCTACTTCTAGACCATATGAGTTAGTTGCAGCTCCATCATGTACATTATGTAAGAAGATAATTCCGTCATTATTTTTAACTGCACTAAAGTGAATGTTTTTAACATTTTGATATTGGTCAGATATTGAAATTAATTCAAAGAAGTGCGTAGAGAATAATGTATAAGCTTTTATCTTTGTGCATAGGTATTCTGCCACTGCCCACGCTAGAGACATGCCATCACAAGTACTTGTTCCACGACCAATTTCATCCATTAGGATTAAGCTTTTAGGTGTGGCATTATGTAAAATGCTTGATGTTTCAGTCATTTCAACCATGAATGTTGAACGTCCTGATGATAGATCATCGCTTGCCCCAATTCTTGTAAAGATCTTATCAATATCTGGAATTACAGCAGAATCAGCTGGAACAAAACATCCAGCATATGCCATCAATGTAATTAGGGCGCATTGACGCATGTAAGTTGATTTACCCCCCATATTTGGACCAGTAATAAGTAGTAAATCATGTTCGTTATTTAAATTTACATCATTTGCGATAAAAGGATCTGAAAGTACATTTTCAATCACAGGGTGTCTACCAGCAATAATGTTTAATTCTTTTTTGCTTGTAAATTTTGGTCGACAGTAGTTATTTGTAGTTGAAACGATCGAAAATGACAGAATCATATCAAGATAAGATAACTTACTTGATATCAGTGTTAATTCAGGAACAAATGGTAAAAGGGAATCAATCAACTCATCATATAATCTCTTTTCTAAAGCTAGGGATTGAGATTGAGCGGATAAAACTTTTTCTTCTAGTTCCTTAAGTTCAGGTGTTATATATCTTTCTGCATTTTTTAAAGTTTGTCTTCTAATGTAGTTAGCAGGAACTAATGCAGAATTAGCTTTTGATATTTCAATATAGAATCCATGAACGCGGTTGTAATCAACTTTAAGAGAGTTTATGCCGGTAATTTCTTTTTCTCTTAATTCAATGTTTTCTAAAATATTTAAAGCTCCTTGAGATAAGCTACGTAACTCATCCAATTCTGCGTTATATCCATTTGCAATAACTCCTCCTTCACGAATTACAATTGGAGGGTTGTCGTTAATAGCTTTTGTTAATAGCTCTTGAATTTCTGTTAATAATGGTATGTTGTTAGCAAATGTCTTTAGCTTGTTATCTTGACTGTTTAACAAATTGATAATATCTGGCAGTACAGTTAAGCATGATCTAATTTTACATAGATCTCTTGGTCTTGCGTTTGATAAAGATAATCTTGCAATAACACGTTCGATGTCACCAACCTCTTTTAATAGTGATACAAAATTATCACTCTCGTTTGAGTTTTGTAATTCTTCAATTAAGTCAAATTGATTCTCAATTGCTTGAATGTCTTTTGATGGGTGGATTAGTGTTCTTTTTAAAAGTCTTGTTCCCATAGGGGTTGCACACTTATCTAAAACAGAAGATAAAGTATTGTTACTATTGCCTTGAAGGTTTGTAACAATTTCTAAATTCTTTTGTGTATTTGCATCAAGATATAGATAATTAGAGGTTTTTTCAGATAAAAGAGCTTTTATGTGTGGTAGGGCGTTGTTTTGACATTCTTTTACGTATGAGAGTAATGCTCCTGCCGCACATAAACCAATTGAGATGTTGTCTAAACCAAATCCTGATAAATCCTTAGTTTTAAAGTGTTTACACAATGACTTTTTGCAGCTTGTGTAGTCATATTCCCAAATAGGTCTTCTTCTTAAACCTTTATAGTCGTATAAAAGATCTGTTTTAGAAAAAGATTCACAATACAGGATTTCGCTTGGTTTGGTTCTTTGTAGTATATGCTCTATAAAATCAAATTTTTCAGATTCAAAACAATAAAATTCGCCATTACTTAGATTTAAGTAGCTTATACCGTATGATATTTGGTCATTACAGATACTTGCTATGTAATTATCTTGCCTATCGTTTAATAGAAAATCATCACAAACGGTTCCAGGTGTCACGATGCGTGAAACTTTTCTTTCTACAGGCCCCTTAGATGTTGCAGGGTCTCCAACTTGTTCGCATATAACGGCGCTTTCACCGTGTTCAATAAGCTTTGCTAAATAATTATCTACAGAATGAAAAGGAACTCCTGCTAAAGGAATAGGGATGCCGTTATTTGTTCCTCTTTTGGTTAATGTGATATCTAGTATTTCAGCAGCTTTTTGTGCGTCTTCAAAGAACATCTCATAAAAATCTCCCATACGATATAAAACAATAGTATTAGGGTACTGTTGCTTTACTTTCATATATTGCTGCATCATTGGGGTTAAAGAAGAGATATCGATAGTCATAGTTAACTCATTTAATCCTGTGTAATATTATTCTGAAACCTATAAGTCGCTATAGTTTAACATAATTTATAATTATTACTTTAGAGATGATAATATTCGATAACTAGGGCATATAATTAATATTATATTTATATATTTAATCTTATAAGTTATTAAAAGAGAGTAATGTAATGAACGATGTAAGGAACTTAATTGACGAAAGTGTACAACTTTTGATTAGTAAGTGTATGGAACGAGAAATTATTATTACGACCGCTGAATCGTGCACAGGCGGTATGATTTCACAATACATCACAAGTGTGTCAGGTTCGTCTAGTGTGTTTGAATATGGTTTTGTTGTTTACTCAAATGAAGCTAAGAAGAAAATTTTAGGTGTTTCAAATGAGACATTATTATCCTATGGAGCTGTGAGTGAATATACTGTAAAAGAAATGGTTAAAGGCGCGTTAGAATACTCTCAAGCGGATTTAGCTGTTGCGGTTAGTGGAATTGCCGGGCCAAAGTCTGACGATACTAATAAGCCAGTTGGGATGGTATGTATTAGTACGTCTTATAAGAATCAAGATAGTCTCACGCAAACATTCTTTTTTGACGGAGACAGAAAAGCTGTGCGCTTGCAAACTGTTTTAGCGGCAATTAAGTTAATGCTTGAGATAATAGAGAAAAATAAGTGATTAACATTGCTAAAAATTTAAGTAATTTTTAATAAAAATATAGATTAAGTCTGCACAACAATTTAAAATAAAATTCGAGCAAGATGAAGTATTTGTGTGATGTATATTGCTATTTATAAAAACAAATACCTTTAGTATAATAATTATATTGACAATATATATAAAATTCACTATCTTGTTAAACATTAGAGAAAATAAAAAGGAGTAAAATATGGCATCAAAATCAAATGCTGTTGAAATTTCAAGTGAAAAGAGTAAAGCTATTGCTGCTGCTATAGAGCAAATTAATAAGCAAATTGGTAAAGGTTCAATTATTAGATTAGGTGAAAATAATAATCTAGATATTGAAGCAATTTCAACAGGGTCTTTATCTTTAGATATTGCTTTGGGGATTGGCGGATTGCCATGTGGTCGAATTATTGAAATTTATGGACCAGAAAGTTCAGGTAAAACAACATTAACACTTGAATTAATTGCTCAAGCTCAAAAGCAGGGTAAGACTTGTGCTTTTATCGATGCGGAACACGCATTAGATCCTATCTATGCTACTAAGTTAGGAGTAGATATCAACCAGTTATATGTATCACAACCAGATAATGGTGAACAAGCGTTAGATATTTGTGATATTTTAGTAAGATCTGGTGGTTTTGATGTAATTATTGTTGACTCTGTTGCAGCGTTAGTTCCAAAGGCTGAAATTGAAGGAGATATGGGAGATTCTCATATGGGCGTTCAAGCAAGGCTTATGTCTCAGGCTTTAAGAAAATTAACAGGTAGTATCAAGCAAGCAAACTGTATGTGTGTGTTCATCAACCAATTACGTATGAAAATTGGTGTAATGTTCGGTAATCCTGAAACAACAACAGGTGGTCAAGCGTTAAAGTATTATGCATCAGTTCGCTTAGATATCCGTAAAGGTTCTCCAATTAAAGATGGTGAAGACGTAATCGGCAATGAAACAAAAGTTAAGGTTGTAAAGAATAAGGTTGCTCCTCCATTTAAGACAGCAGAATTCCAAATTATGTATAACAAGGGTATCAGTATCGAAAGTGAAATCGTAGACCTTGGTACAAAGTGTGGAATTTTAGAAAAGTCAGGAGCGTGGTTCTCTTATAACGGTACAAAGATTGGTCAAGGTAAGAATAATGTAATTAAGTACATTTCAGATAATCCTGAAGTTAAAGAAGAGCTTATTGCAAAAATTAGAGCATTTTATGCAACAAAGAATGATTATACAGAAACAGCAGATGTTGGTGGCAGTGTAGATGACGAATCTGCGCCAAGTATAGATTCAGATTTTGAATTAACAGATATTCCTGATGATTTATAATCATTTTGATAAATTAGAATTTAGATAGTATAAAAAGGTTAATGTACATTATAAGCATTAACCTTTTAATTTATGTTGTGGATGAATGCTATGAATTTCGTTGATGACGAGTTGTATAAGAAGGCAATTGCATACTCACTGTTTTTATTAGCTAGACGAGAGTATTCAGAAAAAGAACTTCGTATAAAGTTAACGGACAAATATAATGAGGAAATTTGTCAGCGTGTATTAGATTATTTGCAAGCAAATAACTATCAGAGTGACGAAAGGTTTACTGACATGATTGTTCGTTCATATGCATCTAGAGGCTATGGCCATAAAAGAATTCTTCAGGAACTTTCGCGTAAAGGAATTTATATATCAAACATAGATGATTATGTTACGTCTAGTAAAATTGACTTTAAAGATTTATGTAGAGACGCGTTAAGAAGAAAACTTAAGAATAATATAGATTTGTCAGACTATAAGATTAAAGCAAAATTGCTTAGATATTTAGTTTCAAGAGGGTTTGAATACGATGTTTGTATATCTGTATTATCTGAATATGGTAAAACTGAAGATTGCTAAAAACTAATAGCAGTATGTAAGTGAGATAGATTTGCCATAGCATATAAATAAGTATAAAATGTTAAAAATTTGATAAACACTTTCTATACATGTAGAAATAAGAAGATAATCTTCTAGTTATATATAAATTAAGGATTGTATTTTATGTACATGACAACGTCAGAGATACGTACAGCGTTTCTTGAATATTTTCGTTCACAAGGACATGAAGTAGTAAAATCTAGCTCATTAGTACCAATGAACGATCCAACACTTCTATTTACTAATGCTGGTATGAATCAGTTTAAGGATGTGTTCTTAGGAAAGGAAGTAAGAAACTATACAAGAGCAACATCAGCACAACGTTGTGTAAGAGCTGGTGGTAAGCATAACGATTTAGATAATGTAGGTTACACAGCTAGACACCATACATTTTTTGAAATGTTAGGTAACTTTAGCTTCGGTGATTACTTTAAGAGAGATGCAATTTCTTTTGCATGGGGCTTCTTAACAACTGTTTTAAAACTACCTAAAGATAGATTAACAGTTACTGTTTATGCAACAGATGATGAAGCTTATGATATTTGGCACGATGTAATAGGTGTGCCTGCAGAAAGAATTGTAAGAATTGGTGATAATAAAGGTGCTCCATATGCTTCAGATAACTTCTGGCAAATGGGAGATACTGGTCCTTGTGGTCCGTGTACTGAAATATTTTATGACCATGGCGCAGATATTTGGGGTGGCCCACCTGGTAGTGCAGAAGAAGATGGTGACAGATTTATTGAAATCTGGAATGTTGTTTTTATGCAATACAATAGAAAAGCTGATGGTACTTTTGAAAAACTACCTAAGCCTTCAGTTGATACAGGTATGGGTTTAGAACGTATTTCTGCAATTATGCAAAACGTTCACTCTAATTATGAAATTGATATTTTTAAAGATTTGATTAGTGCTACTGCTAAATTATTATCAGTAACCGATTTAGAAAACAAGTCTTTACGTGTAATTGCAGACCATATCAGATCATGTTCATTCCTAGTATGTGACGGGGTTTTACCTTCAAATGAGGGGAGAGGCTATGTTTTAAGACGTATTATTAGACGTGCTGTAAGACATGGTAAGTTATTAGGAGCTAAGGAAGTTTTCTTCTATAAGTTAGTTGATGAAATGGTTAACACCATGGGAGATGCTTATCCTGAATTAGTGGCTAATAAGGAAGCAATTAAAAAGGCTCTTTGTAAGGAAGAAGAACAATTTATTCGTACACTTGATCGTGGTTTAACTTTATTAAATGATGAATTGGCAAAATTAGGTGATTCTAAGGTTATTCCAGGTGATGTTGTATTTAAGTTATATGATACCTATGGTTTCCCTGTTGATTTAACAGCTGACGTTGTGAGAGACGCGGGTTATACTATCGATAATGAAGGTTTTAATGTTGAAATGGAAAAGCAGCGTCAAAGAGCTAAGAGTAGTTCATCTTTTGATGTTGATTATAATAATCAAATCAAGACAACATTATCATCTGAATTTGTTGGTTATGACCAATTACAATCTAATGCTAAGATTTTAGCTTTATATAGTGGAGTTGAAGAAGTTAGTACAGTAGCAACAGATGAACAAGCTGTAATGATTCTTGATTCGACCCCATTCTATGCAGAATGTGGCGGTCAGTTAGGTGACAAAGGTAGAATTAAGATTGGTGATACTTGTTTATTCAAAGTTAATGATACTAAGAAGATTGGTAACGCAATCATTCATATTGGTAAAGTTGAATTAGGTTCATTTGATGTTGGAGCGGAAGTTGAAGCTGTTGTTTGTGAAAAGTGCAGAAAATTAACTTGTTCTAATCACAGTGCAACACACTTGTTACAAGCTGCTTTAAAGCAAGTTCTTGGCGATCATGTAAATCAAAAGGGTTCAAGTGTAAGTAGAGAACAATTAAGATTTGACTTTTCTCATGGAGAACAATTAACAGCTGAGCAAATTGCTGAGGTTGAACAAATTGTTAATAGAGTAGTATGTCAAAACTTAACTGTTGATACTAAAGTAATGGATTTAGAAGAAGCAAAGAAGAGTGGAGCTATGGCTCTATTCGGCGAAAAGTATGATTCTAAAGTTAGAGTAGTATCGATGGGGGATTTCTCTTGTGAACTTTGTGGTGGTACCCACGTTTCAAGAACAGGTGATATCGGATTCTTTAAAGTTATGTCAGATAGCGGTATTGCTGCAGGAGTAAGACGTATCGAAGCGTGTACAAACGCTAAGGCTTTAGAGTATGTTCAGAATCTAGCTAAGGAATTATCAAATAGTGCAACTTTATTAAAGAGTGAATTATTTGGTGTTGCTTCTAAGGTTGAGAACAGCTTAGAACATAACAAAGTATTAGAAAGAGAAGTTAATGCATTAAAAGAAAAGTTAGCATTAAGTTCAGTTAACTCTATGATAAATTCAGCTGTAGATGTAAATGGAGTTAAGGTGTTAATTTCTAAATTAGATAACGTAGAAGTTAAAGAGATGAGAGTTGTTCTAGATGATATGAAGAATCGTTTAGGCAAGTGTGTAGTTTTATTAGGTTCTGTTGTTGATTCTAAGGTTGTGTTAATTGCTGGTGTATCAAAGGATATGACAACTCAAATCAAGGCTGGTGAGTTAGTTAATGTAGCTGCACAAGTTGTTGGTGGAAAAGGCGGTGGTCGTCCTGATATGGCTCAAGCAGGTGGTACTAAGGTTGAAGAATTAAGTAATGCTATTACTCAAGCTAAGCAATGGGTAGCAGAAAAATTAAACTAATTTAGTATTAAGCAATAAAAACCACTTGTTATATTGAAATAACAAGTGGTTTTTTTTAGTGTACGTCAAATTTTTAAACTAAAAAGAGAAAAAAAGTTTAAAAAATGTTAGTATTGTACAAATGGTGGTCAATGTAATAAGTCGTATAAAATATAATTTATTAAAAAAATTTATATAAGAATAAATATTTGGTAAATAGCATTGATTATTGTAAAATAATAGAGATATATATAATTTAATTGTACAAACCATGGATGGGTATAACAATGTTAATTTTAACAAGAAGACTAGGAGAGTCTCTTAGCATTGGTGATGATGTTAAGTTAACTGTTCTTAGTATTAAAGCGAACCAAGTTCGTATAGGTATTGAGGCTCCAAAGGAAGTGTCAATTCAAAGAACTGAATTATTAGAAAAAAATCAAGAAGAAGAGAGCGAAAAAGAAAACGAAGAAAATGCTGAAAAATAATAAAGCATGTTTATTTTCTTATCTTATTTAATTGTTTAATCTTTTTATGTTGTGGTTGTGTAAAATATAATCATAACTTCATAAATTATAATAAAATTCATTTTAATTCAATTTATTACTTGACATTTTATAATATGTAAGTAAAATTGCAGTCATCAAACGGTATGGTGAAATGACCGAGAGGCCGAAGGTACTCCCCTGCTAAGGGAGCATACCCCAAAAGGGTATCGAGGGTTCGAATCCCTCTTTCACCGCCAGTTTGATAGAGCACCCTTAGCTCAGCTGGATAGAGTACTCGGCTACGAACCGAGCGGTCGAAGGTTCGAATCCTTCAGGGTGCGCCATCAATCAAAAAACATTCGATACAAATTATATTAGAGCACCCTTAGCTCAGCTGGATAGAGTACTCGGCTACGAACCGAGCGGTCGAAGGTTCGAATCCTTCAGGGTGCGCCATTCAAATTTCTTTTAGATTCATCTTTTTAAATTTAAAATCTGATTTAGAATTTTATCTCATATATTCATATTAAATTTAAATAATAATTCAAAGTATGCTACAATCTAGCTAATTTTTTTGCTATTGGATTTCACAATGTCATTAGATGTTTCTTCAACTCATTATAAAAAATTGCAAAGTAAAGGTAATAGTAAACGCTCAACTGATGAGAGTGTAGAACTGTATGACTTTGATGCTGAGCAGTCTCTTTTAGGGGGGATAATACTTTTTTCCCACAGAATTGAGTCGATAACAGGAATCATTACTAGTAAAGATTTTTATTACAATGAACATAGAATTTTATTTTCAACTATTGAAAGTTTAATAACAGCTGGAAAGAGTATAAATGTTCTTGAAATTGTTAATGATTTACAAATTAAAGGAAAATTATCTGATGTAGGTGGACAAGCCGCTATTTTAGCCTTAACTAATGCTGTTCCGTCGACAGTTGATTTAACGAGATATGCTCAAATAATTGCAGATAAAGCGAGAGCACGTGAAATGCTTTCTGTTTGTGATTATGTGACTAATCTTATATATCATCCTAATGGAAGAACCATTGAGGATGTATATAACGAAGCTGAACAAAAGGTTTTTGCTTTAACAGAAAAAGCGGTATCTTCAGCTAGTGGTCCAGAGAAAATGACCGAAATTTGTAAAAGATTAATTTCAGAGTTAAAAGATAATTTCGGTAAAGCAAAAAAAGATGGAGTTATGGGGGTTGATACAGGCTATACAATGCTGAATCAAATGACTTCTGGTTTTCATGGTGGTGAGTTAATAATAATTGCAGCGAGACCTGGTGTTGGTAAGACAACTTTTGCGATGAATTTAGTTGAAAATATCTCAATGCGTCATACATTGCCAGCGTTAGTATTTTCACTTGAAATGCCTTCCTCTCAAATTGCTCAACGTTTGATGGCGTCAATGGCTAGAATTGATCATGAGAAATTAAAGACTTTTAATTTAACAGATCAGGATTTAGCAACTCTTCTTCAAACCTTTAGTTCTATCGTATCAAGAGATGTTTGTCCTATTTATATTGACGATTCATCTGAGTTAAGTCCAAGTGAGTTAAGAACGAAGGCTAGACGTTTATATAAAGAATTTGGTGGTTTGAGCTGTATAATGGTTGACTATGTTCAGTTGATGCACGTGCCGGGATATGATGCTAATAACCGTCATTTAGAAGTGAGTCAATGTTCTCACAGTCTTAAAGCTTTAGCGAAAGAATTAAATGTACCTGTAATTGCTTTAGCGCAGATTAATAGAGGTGTTGAGCAACGTAAGGATAGAAAACCAATGAACTCAGATTTAAGAGAATCAGGGGCATTGGAACAGGATGCGGATATGATTTTATTTGTACATAGAGAAGATATGTACGAAAAGGATAATCCAGAGGTAAAGGGTAAGGCTCAGATTATTATAGGCAAACAAAGAAATGGTCCGACAGGTATTATTGATATGGCGTTTCTAGGCAATTATTCAAGGTTTGAAGGACTCGATAACATTCATACACTATAATAAACAAAATAATTAAAAGAGATAAAATGAACACTGTAAAAGCCTATATTGATCTACAAGCTTTAAGATTCAATATAGAAAAGATAAAAGATACGCTTCCAAAATGCAAAATTGTTTCAGTTATTAAAGCAGATGCTTACGGTCATGGAAGTGTTGCTTGTGCTAAGGCGTTAGATGATTTAGTAGAATGCTTTGCTGTAGCTAGAATTGAAGAAGCAATTGAGTTAAGAGAAGCAGGCGTATCTAAAAATATTATATTATTAGGAGGATTCTTTTTAGAAGATGAGTTACCTTTAGTTGAAAAATATGATTTATCTTTTGCTATTCATGATGTATGGCAAATTGAGATTCTCGAAAAATATCAAGCATCTAAGAAAATTAAGGGTTGGTGCCAGATTAATATTGGTATGCAACGTTTAGGATTTAATGTAGACCAAGTTAAAGATGTGTATAAGCGAATCTCTAATATACAGTGCATACAAAATCCTATAGGTCTTATAGCTCATTTAAGTTGTGCAGATGAAGAATCTACAAAAGCTTTTAATGAGCTTCAATTATCTGCTTGGAATAGTGTTAAGGACATAAGCGAAGGGCCTTTATGTTTACTTAATTCGGCAGCAATAGAATATTATTCAGAATATTCAACAGATTTTATTCGTCCAGGTATTATTCAATATGGGGTATCCCCATCGTCTAATAAGACAGGAATAGAATTAGGATTAAAGCCTGTTATGACTTTATGCTCTAAGGTTATATCTATCAGAAATGTAGATGTTGGCGATGCTGTTGGTTATGGAGCATATTGGATTTGTGATAAAAAAACTAGAATAGCTATTGTTGCAGCTGGTTATGCTGATGGGTATCCAAGAAGTATGCCTAATGGTTGTCCAGTGTTAATAAATGGTCAGGTAATGCATACAGTTGGTCATGTATGTATGGATATGATGTTTGTTGACATAGGGTTAGATTCAGAAGTTAATATAAATGACGAAGTTGTATTGTGGGGTAAAGGCCTTCCTGTTGAACATATAGCTCAAAGGGTAGGGACTATACCATATGAACTTTTAACAAGAGTAACCAAAAGAGTTAAGTATATATATAACTAGAAACTAAAAAAGCCTCATTTAAATATGAGGCTTTTATTTTAAAATAATTTAAATTTGCAAGTTAGAACACAAGCTTTTCACGTTCAAATTTTGGTGAAACTAAAGCTTCATCCCCTTTTTCTGCGATTATATCTTTAAGGTCTTGATAAGCATCTTCAAGATTAATCTTTAAGTCTTCAAGCTTTTCTTCTGCTTTTATGCATTCATCGCTATCTGGACCGTTCTTCTTGCAGATTTCTTCTTTTTTAGGAACAAATGTGTTGTATTCTTCTTCAGCGTATCTAAAAGGTAAATCATCAGGGATTTGAGTTCGATACCCTTTTTCATCTACGAATAAATAGAAAGTTGGTTTTGACCAATTCCATACAGGGAAGATTATTTCAAATGCATTATCTTTGGATTTATACAAAGAAGCTTTGTTACTGATTTTGCACGATGCTCCTATTATAATAATTATGGCTATTACATAAAATAAAACTTTGAAAAACATTTTTTTAATTCCCTTGATTTTCTTGTATATTATTGATGCAATTATATTACAAAATATTATTAGTGTTGTTGATAAAAATCACTTTAAATTAAAAAGTTGCATCATTAAATGCAACCTTTAATTGAAGTAGCTATCTTTTGCAATTTTTACTTAGTAAATCTCATAGATAAATCTAAAGCATTAACATTCTTAGTTAAAGCTCCTACACTTACAAAGTCAACACCAGCTTTTGCGTATTCGCCGATTGTGTTTAAGTTTACATTACCACTAATTTCAAGTTTAGCTTGTTTGTTTGTTAATGCAACTGCTTCTTTAATCATATCCATAGAGAAATTGTCTAACATAATGATGTCTGATTTTGCATCTAATGCTTGTTTTAATTCATCAATGCTTTCTACTTCAACTTCTACCATTTTGCCCGGATTTAATTTTCTAGCTGTTTCGATAGCGTTTTTGATACCACCACAAGCCATGATGTGATTTTCTTTAATTAAGTATGCATCAAATAAACCCATTCTATGATTGCTACCGCCACCTGCTTTAACAGCATACTTTAATGCAGTTCTTAAGCCAGGTATAGTCTTTCTGGTGTCTAATAATTTACAATCAGTGTTTTCCATTTTTTTAACATATTGGTTCGCACATGTTGCTACACCTGATAATGTTTGTACAAAGTTTAAAGTTGTTCGTTCTGCTGTCAAAAGGCTTCTTGCTTTGCCTTTAACAGAGAATAGTTTTTGATTTGGTTCGATTGAATCACCATCGTTAACGTACCATGTGATTTGTACATCTTTGTCTAATTGGTTATAAACTTCTTCTACCCATTCTTTACCACAGAATATGCCTGCTTCTCTTGTAATAACAGTTGCATCGTTTTCAATATCAGCAGGGATTAGCTGTGCCGTAATATCTCTTGTTGCGTCTAAAATACCGCCTAAGTCTTCTTTTAAAGCTTCTGAAACAGAGTTGATGATATCTTCTTTTAGCATTTTAAATTCTCTTTATGTAATAGTTTGAAGAAAGTGTTTTAACGTTATCGATAATAATGTGCAATTATATACCATGTGTTAATTTATTGCTTTTATTTTGTATATTTCTTTTTTGTGAGATTTGTAAAAAAAAATGTTATAATTAGCACAATTTTTAAAATTTAGTAGAAATATTATGTTTGAGTTTACATCGATAGATAGCAAAGTACTTGATTTGTCACAACGAAATACTTCGTTAAAGGCTTATATGCTTTACGATGAAAAGGTTGAGAGATTAGAAGAGGTAGTAGGACTTCTAGAAGATCCTGATATCTGGAATAACCAAGGTAAACTTCAAGAGCTAAATAAAGAAAAACAATTATTAGAAAATATTTTAGACGCTTTTAAAAATATTGATACATTGTTATCTGATGTAGAAGTACTGATTGATATTGTAAAAACAGATAACGACGAAGCAAGCTATGAAGAAATTTTAACAAGTTTGCAGGAAGCTGAAGACATTGTTGGAACTTTAGAGTTTAAAAGGATGTTTTCAGGTGAAAATGATAGCAACGATTGTTATATGGATATACAATCTGGCTCAGGTGGTACAGAAGCTCAAGATTGGGCGAATATGGTACTAAGAATGTACTTAAGATTTGCTGATAAAAATGGTTTTAAAACTGAAATTGTTGAAATTTCAGACGGTGATGTGGCAGGGATAAAATCTGCGACTATTAAAATCATAGGGGATTATGCATACGGTTGGTTTAGAACTGAAACAGGTGTGCATAGATTAGTAAGAAAATCTCCTTTTGATTCAGGTAATAGAAGACATACATCATTTTGTTCAGCTTTTGTTTATCCAGACATAGATGATAAAATTGAGATTGATATAAATCCAAGTGATTTAAGAATAGATATATTTAGAGCCTCCGGAGCAGGTGGACAGCATATCAACAAGACAGATTCAGCTATTCGTATAACTCACTTGCCAACAAATATAGTTGTTCAATGTCAAAATGAAAGATCTCAGCATGCTAATAAAGAACAAGCAATGAAGCAGCTTAGATCTAAATTATATGAATTAGAATTGAGAAAGAAGCTTGAAGAAAAGCAAGCGTTAGAAGATTCTAAATCTGACATTGGATGGGGCAGTCAGATAAGATCATATGTTTTAGATGATGCAAGAATTAAAGACCTAAGAACTGGTTATGAGGATAGAAATACTCAAGCAGTCTTAGATGGCGGATTAAAAGAATTTATTAAAGAAAGTTTAAAGGCAGGCCTTTAGTTAAATTTTATAGGTAATGATATGGAAAATCAGCACAATAATGTTGAAAGCGAATTAAATAATGAAATGGCACAACGTCTAGCAAAGTTAGATGCAATCAGAAGTAAAGGAAATGCATTTCCAAATGATTTCCGTAGAGATGCGATCTCTAATGATTTACACGAAAAGTATGATTCTTTAACAGAAGAAGAATTAGAAGAAAAGAAAATCGTTGTTAAAATCGCTGGTCGTATGGTTACTCGTAGAATCATGGGTAAGGCTTCTTTTGCTACAATTCAAGATATGGGTGGTCGTATCCAAATCTACGTAACAAGAGATGATTTACCAGAAGGTTTCTACAATGAAGAGTTTAAGAAATTCGACTTAGGTGATATCGTTGGTTGTGAAGGTTTCTTATTTAAGACAAAGACAGGTGAATTATCTGTACATTGTTCAAGTGTAAGATTATTAACAAAGGCATTAAGACCATTACCTGAAAAGTATAAGGGATTAGTAGACCAAGAAGCTCGTTGCCGTCAACGTTACTTAGACTTAATTGCTAATGAAAACTCTAGAAGAACGTTTGTTATTCGTTCTAAGGTAATTGCTGGTATCAGAAAGTACATGACTGACCATGGCTTTATGGAAGTTGAAACTCCAATGATGCAAACAATTCCAGGTGGTGCTTCTGCTAGACCATTTATCACACACCACAATGCGTTAGACATGGATATGTATTTAAGAATAGCTCCAGAATTATTCTTAAAGAGATTAGTTGTTGGTGGTTTTGAACGTGTATTCGAAATCAATCGTAACTTCAGAAACGAAGGTATCGATGTAAGACATAATCCAGAATTTACAATGATGGAATTTTATATGGCTTATGCTGATTACAATGACTTAATCGATTTCACAGAAGATATGTTTAAGACATTGGCTTTAGAAGTTTTAGGCGACACAAAGATTCATTATGGTAAAGAGGGTGAAGAAGGTATTGAATTAGATTTCGGTAAGCCTTTTGATAGATTAACAATGAAGGAAGCTATTTTAAAGTATGCTGATTGGATTAAGCCTGAAGATTTAGAAGATTTTGATAAGGCTAAGGCAATTGCTGAAAGACTTCATGTTGATATTTTAAGTTCGTGGAAGTTAGGTCATTTGATTTCAGCTATCTTCGAAGAAACTGCAGAATCGAAGTTATTGCAACCTACGTTCATCACTGAATACCCATTCGAAATTTCTCCATTAGCTAGAAGAAACGATAAGAATCCAGATTTTACAGACAGATTTGAATTCTTTATTGCTGGTAGAGAATTAGGTAATGCTTTCTCAGAATTAAACGATGCTCAAGACCAAGCAGAACGTTTTAGAGCTCAAGTTGAACAAAAGGAAGCTGGTGACGATGAAGCTATGTACTACGATGAAGATTTTGTTGTAGCATTAGAACATGGTTTACCTCCTACAGCTGGTGAAGGTATTGGTATTGATAGATTAGTAATGCTATTTGCTAACTGTCATACAATTAGGGATGTTATTTTATTCCCTACATTAAGACCACAAAAATAATGTAAAAAAAATAAATAGTCAGGGGACCCCCTGATTATTTATTTGATGTAGAAAAAATAAATTATTAATTTATAATGTATTTGCTTACGCATATATATTTAAAGTGAGGAAATATTAAATGTTTCGTGGATCAAACGTTGCCTTAGTTACTCCGTTCAAAGACGGAAAGTTAGATGAAGAAGCTTTACGTAGAATGGTTAAATGGCATATCGACCAAGGTACAAATGGTATCGTTCCTGTTGGGACTACAGGTGAATGCCCTACATTAACACATGAAGAACATTGTCGTGTTATTGAAATTACTACAGAAGAAGCTAAAGGTAAAGTGAATGTAATAGCAGGTGCGGGTTCTAATAACCCGGTAGAAGCTATTGAATATAGTAAGGTTGCTGAACGTTTTGGTGCGGATGCTACATTACATGTAGCAGGTTATTATAATCGTCCAAACCAAGATGGTTTATATCAACATTTTAAGGTTTTACACGATTCAACAAATATTCCTATTATAATTTACAATATTCCAGGAAGAGCTGTTGTTAATATCTCTGCAGAAACAGTGGCTAAGTTGGCTGAATTACCTAGAATCGTTGGTATCAAGGATTGTACTGGTGATTTATCTAGACCATGGATTGAAAGACAATTAATTAAGAAGCCAAACTTCACATGGTTATCTGGTGAAGATGCTTCAACTGTATGCTATAACGCAGCAGGTGGTACAGGTATTATCTCTGTTACTGCAAACGTTGCTCCTAAGTTAGTTGCTGAAGTACAAGCATTAACATTAGCAGGTAAGTTTGTTGAAGCAAGAGAAAAGCAAGACGCTTTAATTACATTACACCAATTAATGTTCAAAGAACCAAGCCCAGCTGGAGCTAAGTATGCTTGTTCATTATTAGGTTTATGTACAGAAGAATGCCGTTTACCTGTAATGCCTTTATCGGCACAAACAAAGGCTGAAATTAAGGCTGCAATGACAGATTTATCTCTAATTTAATATAGAGAATATTGTTTTAGTTAGTTAATAAAAAGGCTTTATCTGTAATACGATAGAGCCTTTTAATTTTAGAGAATGCTATGGAAGAAAATCAAGAACCAATTCATTATAGAAGAATTAAAAGCTACGTACTAAGAGAAGGTAGATTAACGACAGGTCAAGAACGAGCTCTTAGAGAATTATGGCCAACATATGGTATTGAATACGAAGAGAAAGAATTAGACTTAGTTTCAATATTTGGACGTGAGGCTCCTTTGACTGTTGAAATAGGGTTTGGGATGGGGAAGTCTTTAGTAGAAATGGCAAAGAATGCCCCTGAAAGAAACTTTATTGGCATAGAGGTTCATACTCCTGGTATCGGAGCATGTTTATCTTCAATAGAAGAAGAAGGTATTTCAAATCTTAGAATTGTTCATCATGATGCGGTTGAAGTTTTTGAACATATGATTCCAAAAGATTCTATTGATACAATGCAATTATTCTTCCCTGATCCATGGCACAAGGCTCGTCATCATAAGAGAAGAATTGTAAAACCTGAGTTTTTAGACATGGTTATTCCAAAACTTAAGGATAATGGTGTTATTCACATGGCTACAGACTGGGAAAATTATGCAGAACAGATGTTAGAAGTTCAAAGCAATGATTCTAGGTTAGAAAATATTTCAGAAACTAATACGTATGTACCTCGTCCAGATAGTAGACCTTTAACTAAATTTGAAGCAAGAGGTCATAGACTAGGTCATGGTGTATGGGATTTAATGTTTAGGAAAAAAAGCAATGACTAATCGTTATGACGATTTGGTAAATTGGTATAGGAAGCTTTATCCAAATAACAATGATTTAATTTCAATTGTAAGCGGTGATGCTTCTTTTAGAAAATTCTATCGCTGTAGTGAAGGGGTGTTAATGGACGCTCCTCCACAAACAGAAAAAAACACTCAATTTGTTAAAATTGCAAACTTACTGCACTCAGCTAATATTAAAGCTCCAGTAATTAAAGCTGTAGATTATGAACAAGGTTTTTTATTAGTTTCTGATTTAGGTAATATAACCTTAGCAAATTATAGAACAGAGCAAAATCTTGTTGATCTTTACAAGAAAGCAATTGATGTTCTGGTAAAATTATCATCAATAGATTCAACGGATTTACCGTGCTATGACGATGCATTTATTGCTATGGAAAACAATATTTGTAAAGAATGGTACTTTAAAAAAAATATTCAAATAGAGTTTAATGAAACTGACGAAGAAACAATTTGTGAATTTGAAAAGTTGTTAATTACAAATGATCTACAACAAAAACAAATAGCAATGCATAGAGATTTTCACAGCCGTAACATAATGGTTACAGAATGTGAACTAGCATTAGTTGATTTCCAAGATATGGTAAAAGGTCCTTTATTATACGACTTGATGTCTTTGATGAAGGATTGCTATTTTGTTATTGATAAGGATAAGTATTCAGAACTAATGCTTTATGCTTATAATACCTATAAGGATTTAAATTTAATCGATGGTATGTTGTATGATGACTTTTTGAAAGTTGCTGATATAACGGTATTACAAAGACATTATAAGTGTTTAGGTATTTTTAGTAGATTAGCTTATAGAGATAACAAGAAACAGTATTTAGAATATATTCCTACAGTTTTGAACTATATAAAGGATGTATGTTCTAAGTATGAAGAGTTACAGAACATAGCAAAGATATTTAGTAGGCTTTAAGATGAAAGCAATGATATTAGCGGCAGGAAGAGGGGAACGCATGCGTCCTCTTACAGATACATTACCAAAGCCATTATTATGCGTGAATAATAAACCTTTAATTGTTTATCATATAGAAAAGCTAAAGGCTATTGGTATTACTGATATAGTAATCAATCACGCTCATCTAGGTCATAAATTAGAAGAGTATTTAGGAGATGGTTCTAAATATGGAGTAAGTATTACATATTCTCCTGAACAAATAGGAGGTTTAGAAACGGCTGGAGGTATAGCAAAAGCGTTGCCTTTATTGGGAGATGAACCTTTTATTGTTGTCAATGGTGATGTGTTTGTAGAACTTGATTATTCTTTATTAAAGAAAGACCTTCCTTTGAATTCTTATGGAAAGCTTTTTTTAGTTGATAATCCGGAACATAATTCAAAAGGTGATTATGCTATTAAGGATGGAATGTTAAGTTTAGACGGTGATAAATTAACATTTAGTGGAATTGCGATTTATTCTCCTATAGCTTTTAAGGATATTCCTATTGAAAAGCTAAAATTGAAACCATATTTTGATAAATGGATATCAGAGAACAAACTTTTTGCAGAAAAAATTTCGTGCTATTGGTGTGATGTAGGAACACCTGAACGTTTGAAAAATTTAAATGAAAGATTAACTAATAAATAAGGTTTTATAAATGTTAAGATTTTTATTAGCTCATCCTTGGAATGTATTGTTTTGTTTAGCAATGTTGCTTAGTGGACATATTGTGTGTTACATAGGATGTATTATTACAATACTACCAATAATGATTATAAATAATTTGGATAGATTTTATAATCCTTTTATATTTCTTCACTCTCTTATAATTGGTAAAAGAGATGAGTTTGAAAATCAAAAGAATGAGTTTACTCTATGCGGTTATGTTGCCAGAGGACAAGGCGTTATCAATAAAGAAACAATGACTACTGTTTCCAAAAAATTGTTCGATTATGTTGGCGATGATGTAGAGCGAC
This sequence comes from Ruminobacter sp., assembly GCA_036311285.1. GTDB lineage: Bacteria > Pseudomonadota > Gammaproteobacteria > Enterobacterales > Succinivibrionaceae > JAXJQF01. Next base: position 41,727 of record JAXJQF010000102.1, read on the forward strand.
AAAACATTTTAAAGGAATGTTTTCGTAATGGTAAATCAGAAGATTACGATCCAACAGATGACTTTAAGGAATTAAATAAGTATTTATTTTTTGATTTTAGCCGTAGAAGAAAGATAGTTGAATGGTTAGTGTGGATAGCCTTTGCTGATAAGACAATTTCAGATGGTGAAAGAGAACGATTAATTATAGTTTCTCAAAATCTACATATCCCTGTTAAGTTCTTGTTCTTTTATATTAACCAATGTGAAACCATGTATAGATGGAGTCAAGAACAAAACGAAAGGGCAAGAAGATATAGCGAATATGCTAACGGTCAAAATGGTTCATACTATGATTCAGATTATGTTTCTCCATCTCAATTAGACAGTGCTTTTGAAATCTTAGGTATTCCTAAAACAGATAATATCGATGAAGTTAAAAAAGCATATAGAAAGCTTATGAGAAAATATCATCCTGATAGATATGCTAATGATTCAAGTATAAGTGAAACAACTAAGAAGATGTATGAAGAAAAGGCGAAGGCTATTCAGCAAGCTTACGATGTAATATGTAAGCATCTAGAAAAGAAATAATAAATTAAAAAGTCCCTGATAACTAAATGGAGTGACCCCCATAAGTTGAACAAATAAAACTTATGCTTATTCTAAGGCTGAATTTCTTACTTCACAAGGAGTTCGGCCTTTTAATTTTTTCTGTATTCTATCATTGTTGTAATAATAGATATATTTCTCCATCGC
>JAXJQF010000103.1:0-11767 GCA_036311285.1 Ruminobacter sp.
ATATACGTTTGAAGGGGCATAAAGTATCTCTCTATTTTTGTTTAGCGCTTAAAATATTAGAGTACTTTTGCCCCTTTTTCAATGTCTATATTTCCAATATTTCCGTGAAGAACCAAAAAGTTTAAGTAAAGTATTTTATAAATTACATAACCATTAATTTTTCAATTAAGTTGATTAAGATGTGTATACACTTAATATGAACTTCCTGGATTCTGTCCGCATATCCAAAATGTTCAACTCTAATTTCTACATCTGCTAATCCAGCTAATTTACCACCATCTTTTCCTGTTAGAACAATGGTCTTAATGCCTTTTTGTTTAGCTGTTTCAACAGCTGTAATAATGTTTTTAGAGTTGCCGCTTGTTGAAATACCTAAGAATACGTCGCCTTTACGACCAACACCTTCTAAGTATCTAGAGAACACATATTCATAACCATAGTCATTAGATACGCATGATAGGTGACTAGGGTCTGATATAGCTATTGCGCCGTATGCTGGTCTGTTTTCTCTATAACGACCAGTTAGTTCTTCCGCGAAGTGCATAGCATCACAGTGGCTACCACCGTTACCAGCAGAAATAACCTTACCATCATTTTTTAATGATTCAGCAATTAATTCAGCAGCTGTCTGAATTGCTTTTAAATTGTTTTCGTTGTTTAAAAAATTAGTTAAGACATCACTAGCTTCTAATAGTTGCTCTTTAATTTCAGAGGTATACATTTATAATCCTTACTTTTTTAAGACAAGATTTTAATATGTGAAAGTATATGTTATTTAAAAGTTACTATCTAGTTGAAAAAAAACTTTTATTGTTAAATTTGAACTTAAATAAAAAAACACCATATTCTTTTTGAAAATGGTGTTTATAAAATCTATAACATGTTATTAAGCTAACGTTATATTATTTTTTTACATTGAATAAGAATGTAATAACGTCACCATCGTTAACAATGTAATCTTTACCTTCAGCTCTCATTCTGCCAGCTTCTTTAGCACCAGCTTCACCTTTGTATTGGATAAAGTCTTCGAAGCTTATAGTTTGTGCTCTAATGAAACCTTTTTCGAAGTCTGTATGGATCTTTCCTGCTGCTTGAGGAGCTGTAGCTCCTACAGGAATTGTCCATGCTCTAACTTCTTTTACGCCAGCTGTGAAGTATGTATGAAGATTTAATAGCTTGTAGCCTGCACGAATTACACGATTTAAACCAGGTTCATCAAAACCTAATTCTTGCATGAATTCGTTTCTTTCTTCTTCGTCCATTGTTGCTAAGTCTGATTCAACAGAAGCACATACAGGAACTACAACAGAGCCTTCTTGAGCAGCGATTTCTTTTACTTGATCAAGGTATGGGTTGTTTGTAAAACCATCTTCCGCTACGTTTGCAATGTACATAGTAGGTTTTAATGTAATGAAGTTACATTCACGAATTGCGTATAATTCTTCCTTATTTAAATCGATTCCTAATAACTTTTTACAATCGTTTAAAATTGGTAGACACTTTTCTAAAACTTTAACAGCAGCGATTGCTTCCTTGTCACCGCCTTTAGCTTTCTTTTCAAATCTGTGTAATGCTTTTTCACATACTTCTAAGTCAGCTAATGCTAATTCAGTGTTGATTACTTCAATATCTTCCTTTGGATTGATCTTTCCATTTACGTGAATAATGTTTGGATCTTCAAAGCATCTAACAACGTGAGCAATTGCGTCAGTTTCTTTAATATTCATTAGGAATTTATTACCTAAACCTTCACCGTTAGATGCACCTTTTACTAAACCTGCGATATCAACAAATTCCATTGTTGTAGGTAATGTTCTTTCAGGGTTAACGATTTTTGCTAAGTCATTTAATCTTGGATCTGGTACTGGAACCACACCTGTGTTAGGCTCAATAGTACAGAAAGGAAAGTTTGCAGCTTCGATACCAGCTTTGGTTAGTGCATTAAATAATGTAGACTTACCAACATTTGGTAAACCAACGATACCACAATTAAAACCCATTAGATAAACTCCTATATATTTATTTTTTACTTACTTTGAAAGCGTTTAATCTGTTAGTAGCTTTGCTTAAGCTTTCAGTAAATATTAATTCAACACAGTTTAGTGCTTCGTGTTGAGCTTCGTTGATTAATTCTTTTTCTGATTTTGGAGGAATGCCTAATACAAAGTTAACCATTTCTAGTTTGCTATTAGGTTTACCTATTCCAATTCTTAATCTATGAAAGTTTTGGTTGTTACCTAAACATTCGATAATACTTCTTAAACCGTTGTGACCACCATGACCACCACCTGTCTTAAACTTTACTGCTCCAGGTGGAATATCTAGTTCATCATGTAAAACTAAGATCTCTTCAGGCTGAATCTTAAAAAAGTGAGCATAAGAACCAACACTTTGTCCGCTTCTGTTCATAAATGTTAAAGGAAACATTAGTTTGATAGGGTTACCATTGATTGAACCACTACCAATTTCTGCATTATATTTGCTATCAGTTCTTAAGGTAATATTATACTTATCAGCTATTTCCATAAGTAAATCAAGACCAGCGTTATGTCTAGTATGATTATACTCATTTCCTGGATTTCCTAATCCTACAATTAGTTTTATAGTCATCGATTACTCAAATATTCTAAAAGTTTTATGCTTAACTTAATTGAACAGGAATTTCTTTACTTGTTCTTATGATGTTATTTTTTTCATCTAAATAAACAAGTGATGGTTTGTGAGTTTTAACTTCACTTTCATCAAAAATACCATAAGCACAAATGATAACTCTATCGCCAACAGCAGCCATACGTGCAGCTGCTCCATTTAAGGATATAGTCTTTGAACCTCTTTCTGCAGCAATTGCATATGTGTGGAATCTATTTCCATTTTCTACAACATAAATATCAATTTGTTCGTGTTCTGCGATACCCGCTGCTTCTAAAAAATCAAGGTCGATTGCACATGAGCCTTCATAGTTTAAAACTGAATGTGTAACGCGTGCTTGATGAAGTTTACCTCTTAGTAAAATTCTCTGCATTTTTATCGCCTATTTTCCGTTTTCAAAAAATATAGTTAAAAATTTTTGACCATTATATCTTAACTTACTAATTCATACATCAATTTTTGTGGATAAGTTAACATTTAATTTTAAAATTTTTATAATGATGTTGATATATCTAAGTTTAAGTAATTGAAAATTTTCCAAAATTAATTTACTAATTAGCATTTCATACATTATTTGAGTAGTCATAACTTAAGTTAGTTAAGGGAAGAATCTATAAAATTTCATTGTATTAATATTTGATTCTTTAAATATTCTACAAGAATAGTGATTTCTCTAGGTTTCCTAAATGTTTCGCATAGGATCAAAAAATAGGATATGCTTTAAATAAATATACTCCTAAAAGAATATTTCCTTTAGGAGTATTAGACTTCGTTTAAGCTTTTATGTATTGAAAATACATGGTTTTATAGAGCTTTAAAATTTTATGATTATTTATGTGAAACCACAATATTGTCAATAAGTCGGATCTTGCCTAAATATGCTGCGGCTAAAATAACAACTTTCTTTGAATCTTTGTATTCAGGGTTAAGAGTGATTGCATCAACAACTGTTAAGTCATCTGTTTTTAGTCCACAATTATCTATTTCATTACTTGTTGTATCTAATAAATTTTCAACCACATCTGGTTTAAATTCTGTTAATTCACTTAGTTTGTTAGCTAATACTGAAAGTTTTTCATATAAGCGTGGTGCAATTGATAATTCAGCCTGGTTTAATCGATTGTTTCTTGAAGAATATGCTAAACCATTGTCGTGTCTTACGATAGGTACTTCAATTATCTTGATTTGGAAATTAAGGTCTTCAACCATTTGGTTGATTAACGCAACTTGTTGATAATCTTTTAAACCAAAGCAAGCACAATCAGGTTGTACAATGTTAAATAGCTTTGAAACAACAGTTGATACACCTCTGAAGTGTCCAGGTCTTAAAGCTCCTTCTAGACTGTTTGCAAGCTCTGGTACTTCAACATATGCCTGAGCATTTAACCCTTTAGGATACATTATGTTTGGTGTAGGAGTGAATACAGCATCTACACCTTCGTTTTTTAATAACTCAAGGTCTTGTTCTAATGTTCTAGGGTAGTTTTGTAAATCTTCTGCACGGTCAAACTGCATAGGGTTTACAAATATACTTACTATTACTCTTTGGGCATTCTTTTTAGCTTCTCTAACTAATGTTAAATGACCTAAATGTAGGTTTCCCATTGTAGGAACTAACGCAATTGTTTTTAAATTCTTCTTGTAATTAACAACGATATCTCGTATTTCATTTACTGTAGCTACAACTTTCATAATCGTTCTTCTTTTCAAATTTTTTATACTTTTAAGTATATATGTTTGTATTATTCGGACTTTAATAATTATATTTTAAGTTTAATATTAATCAAAACTTTGAGAGTCATCAGGATAAATATTAGCTTCTACTTCTGACTTATAAAGTTTGATTGCTTCTAGTACACTTGAACTTTGAGCTAGGAAGTTTTTTGCAAATTTAGGAGTTTTTCCTAATGTTAAGCCTAAGGCGTCGTGCATTACTAAGATTTGACCATCTGTGTCTTTGCCTGCACCGATTCCAATTGTAGGGATTCTTAAAGCTTTAGTAATTTTTGAAGCAAGGCTTCTTGGTATACATTCAAGAACGATCATGCATGCTCCAGCTTCTTGAAGAGCTATTGCATCTTCAAAAATTTGTTGTGCAGCTTCTTCTTCTCTTCCTTGGATTTTATAACCACCAAAAATATTAACTGATTGAGGTGTTAAACCTAAGTGACCGCAAACTGCAACACCATTTCTAGTTAATGTTTTAACTGTGTCTACTAAAAAACTACCACCTTCAAGCTTAACTACATTTGCTCCTGCTTGCATAAGTTTTGCTGCATTAATACATGCGTCTTGTACATTTGAGTAAGTCATAAAAGGTAAGTCTGCGATAATTAAAGCATTCTCTACACCTTTGCTAACGCATTTAGTGTGATAGGCAACTTCTTCAATTGTAACTTGTAATGTAGATGAATTACCTTGAATAGTCATACCTAAAGAGTCGCCGATTAAAATTGCCGCCACTTCAGCTTTGTCAAAAATGTTTGCAAAGCTAGCATCGTATGCTGTTATTGTTGCAAACTTTTTTCCTTGTTCTTTTAAATTTTGAAGTTTTGAAATTGTAATAGCCATTGCTTTAATTCTCCTTGAGAACTAATCTCTAGTATTTAGCATGTTATTAAAAACATAACTTGGTATTATTTCTTTTAAGCCTGTTATATCATTTTGTGGTAGAGCTTTAACAGACTCTTTTAGCTGTACTTTTGTTTTAGGACATATAAAGTCATTATCGATATCTAATAATGGAATTACCACAAATGCTCGATTTTGGATTTCTATATGTGGAACAATTAATCTATCATTGTTAATAATTTCATCACCATAATATAGAATATCTAGATCTAATGTTCTAGGTCCCCAATGTCTTTCTCTTTTGCGATTATGTCTATTTTCAATAGCTTGTAAATAATCTAAAAGCTCGGTAGGGGATAGGGTGGTTTCTAGTTTTAATACAGCGTTTATAAAATTTGGTTGATCTTGTGGACCAACTGGAATTGATTCGTAAATAGAGCTTGTTTTAACAAGTTTAACACTTGAAGAGTTGTTAAGCTCTCCAAGTGCCATTATTACGTGTGCTAATGGATAATCGATATTTGCACCGATTCCAATAAAAGCGAAAGTACTCATCTTAATTCTCTAGGACTTCCTGTGCCTTTTTAAGATTAACTTTGCCACTTTTACGGAATTTTTTGTTTTTATATCCATCTTTAGAACTAAATTTCTTTTTAGAGCGACCAGCGGGCTTGTCTTTCTTTCCGCCTTTCTTTGAATTGTTTCCTTTGTCGCGTTCAATAATTTGTCTTCTACTTCTCATTTCAGGTGGTACAAAGAATTCGTATTGAGCAACCCATTGTTCAGCGATTTCTTTTAATGCTGGTTCAACAGAAATTCTTGCATTTAAGAAATCAACACTTGCTCTAAAGATTCCTTTCCAAACAATTTCCTTTGGATTGTCTAAATTATTTTGGTTCTCTAAAGCAATTTGCATATTCCAAATTTCTTTAATATCACTTATAAATCTTTGTGGAATATTAGTAATTGCACATTGTCTTTGTAAGATAATATCACTAGCCTTATCCATGATTGTCACATCTTTAAGGATGCTGAAACGAGGGATATTTAACATCTTTAGGTAAAGCTGTTTAACGATAGGCCATAACATAACAGCATAAAGGAAGTGAGGCATGTTTTGTTTGCCTGATGCTAAACGATTGTCAGCATTTATTAGAGCATTGTTAATAAATGTTGAGAATGAACTTTCTTTAATTAAAGAACCATGTTCAATTAGTAAATGTTCGATAATATTATTCTTTAAGAATACATCAAAGCTTGTAGCACCGTGACCAGTTAAGAAGATTTTGTTAAATTCTTCATACATTCTGCTGGTGTTAATTTGCTTTAATAATGGTAAGCATTCAGGAATAGCTTTTTGAGTTCTTTCAGAAAGAGTAAAACCTAGCTTTGCTTGGAATCTGTATGCTCTGATAATTCTTACAGGATCTTCTTGGAATCTTTGAACAGGGTCGCCGATGATTTCGATGTTTTGATTTAACAAATCATATAAACCACCATGAAAATCATGAATTACATTCTCAAATGGAGAGTAGTAAAGAGCATTGATTGTATAGTCTCTACGACAAGCATCTTCTAAAAGACTCTTACCATATTTGTTGTCTCTTAATAGATAGCCATCTTCAGAAGTTATCATGTCTGCATTCTTGCTAGAAGAATCTTCTGTTCTAAATGTAGCAACTTCGATAATGTTATTTCTAAACACGCAGTGAACTAATCTAAATCTTTTTCCAATGATTCTAGAATTTGAAAAAATCTTTTTGATTTGTTCAGGCGTAGCGTCTGTAACAACATCAAAGTCTTTTGGAGTTTTTTGTAATAGAAGGTCTCTTACACAACCACCAACAAGATAAGCACTGTATTTTGCGTTGTTTAATCTTTTGATTACTTGTAGTGCTTCAGGACTGATTCTTTTTATGTTGATTAAGTTTCCCGGCAATTTTAGATGTGAATAACCATTTTCATTTGCCTTGTCTTTAAACTTTTTAGCTAAAACGCGTAGCTTTGATTCTTGACCTAAAATAATACACCTCCTGGTGTTTTCTTCCGCTATCTATAAATTAAATAAAAGGTCTAAATGGAACAATCCTTCCATTATGAGTTATTTAATTCCAATTGCTCCTATATTTTTATATAGAGCTTTAAGTAAAAATAATAAAACTTTAATAATAAAGCGTTATGATTTTTACTTTTTCTTAATTTGTTACAACTTATTGGTAACAACATTATTATAATGTTTGCAATGTTTTAGAACAATATAATTTACTTTTATTTGAGCTTAAATATTTGTTTTTAAGTAATTTAAATGCCATCTTGAGCTATTTAAAATTAGCAGTTGTCTCATTATACAAGACATTATTTTTTTTTACTACATTAAAAGAACATTGTTGTTTTGAGCGTTGAGTAGCTCTTTGTTATTACTAAGAAATATTAATTAACTAATAGTAAGTATTTTGTTGTTTGTAGGAATGTTAAGAAAATTAAAGTTCTTAATTGCATGGTCAAGTATTTGTTCACAACTATATGGAATACTTCTTTCTAATTGTTCTAATTCAGTTTTAGTGACAGTATTTAACTTTACTAGTTTGTCATTTCCAAAAATTTTCTTAAAAATGGTGTCAATTTCGTCAATAATCTTTTGCTCTAAGAATAAAAGGGCAACACATAGGTAAGCTTTAGCTAATTTACTGTCGATAGGAGTTGCGTGGTTTTGTTTTGAGTACTTTTGAGTATCAGAGCATAATACTAGTGGAAGATGAATAAAGTTTAGATTATTAGAGTTATGTTGATAGTTTTGGTTATTACAATTTGTTTCGTTACTGCATGTAATAATCGCATTTCTTAGATTTAGTTGAGCAAAGGTTGTAGCTAAGATGTCATTCCCTCTAACTATCTCAGTAATATTTGTATCAATATCATCAACGACACAACTAAGGTTATAACTATAATAACCATCTCGTCTTTTTAATATAAAGTCATTATTTTCTGCAAATGCTATATTGTGGATATCAATATTTCCAAGTAAAGAATCTTTAAAACTTGAAATGTTATTATCATTTTTAAATCTTATGGCGTTACTGTTGGAAGGGGGAATGTTTAGATCGCGACATCTATTGTTGTATATTCCACCCATATTTTTGATATCACTTCTAGTGCATGAGCATGAATAGGTTAAATTATGTTTATTCAATATTTCTAAGACTTCTTTATATCTGTCTTTTCTTTGACTTTGATAGAGAATTTCTCCATCCCATTCGAATGCAAAATCTTCTAAGGTGTTAATGATTGATAGGGTGTTTTCATTATTGCATCTTGGCTCATCGATGTCTTCTATACGCAAATGCCAAAAGCCTTTTAGACTTTTGGCACGTAGATAACTTCCAAGTGCTGTAACTAATGACCCAAAATGGAGTTTTCCACTAGGTGTAGGGGCAAATCGTCCAATATATTTGATATTAGTTTGAACCACTTAATTGTTTTTCTTTGATTTCAGCTAAGCTCTTACAGTTAACACATAAGTCAGCTGTAGGACGTGCTTCTAATCTCTTAATACCGATTTCTTCTCCACAGTCATCGCAATAACCGAAATCGTCAGAATCAATTTTGTTGATTGTTTTTTCAATCTTCTTTAATAATTTTCTTTCACGATCTCTAATACGTAATTCTAAAGAATATTCTTCTTCTTGAGCAGCTCTGTCTAGAGGATCTGGGAATTTGCTTGATTCATCATTCATATGTTCCACAGTATTGCTAACTTCGTTGCGTAATTGATCGCGCCATGCTTCAAGAATATTTCTGAAATGAGCTTTTTGCTTGTCATTCATATACTCTTCGCCAGGTTGAACCTCGTAAGGTTTAAATGAACCATCTGAAGCGGTTAAGTTATCTTTATTTTCGCTCATATCTTTCTCCTATATGGGGAATATCTAATATTATCCTACGTGTTTTCACTTTATAACAAATGTATTTGTTGATATGTTTAATTTGTATTTGAAAACAACAATTATATTATTGCTTTGTCAAACGTTTAATTATCCTATAAAATTAAACGTGCACAATTATACGCAAGTAAATATATAATTCATTAATTTTATGTAAAAAATTATGTAATTTTAAATTTAAAGTTTAGAATATTGATCAGTGTCATACCTTTAGGGAATAATATTGTTAATTATTGTCATACATCAAGAATATAAAAAGGTGAGATAACTTAAAAGTTGTTTTTAATAGTGATATTGTAAAAGTTTTAATCTAAAATGCTCTTGTTTTTGTTGTAATACTCTTCATTCTTGCATTGAATATAATAGATTTATAAATATGGAAAAATCAGAAAAAGATAATAAGAAACGTTCACAAAATAATAATAAGAATCCAAACTATAAGAAGAAAGTTTTTGTTTTTAGTATTAAATTGTCATTAGTAGCTTTTGCTTTGTTTGCAACTGTTTGTATGTATTATTATTCAGTTGTATTAAATAGCAGTTTAGAAGCAGAAGAAAAGTGGTCACTTCCTGCTATTGTATATAGTAGACCTCTTGAACTTTCGGTAGATCAAAAGATTACTTATACACAGCTATTATATGAACTAAATTTGTTAAAGTATCGTAAAGTTTATGATCCTAAAAATCCAGGTGAGTATTCTGAAAGTAAAAATAAAACAAAGTTAGTTATTATTAGAAGAGCTTTTGATTTTCCGTCAGGAAGAGAGGAAGCTCGTCCTTTATTATTATCTTTTACAAATAATAAGATTGCTCGTATTCAAGATGCAGATACTTTAAATGATATTGATTATGTAATGCTAGAACCTGTTTTACTTGATAGGTTAGGTGATGAAGAACAAGAGGATAGGGTATTAATAAAGTATGATGATTTGCCTCAGAAGTTTGTAGATACTTTACTTTATGTAGAAGATAGAGACTTTTATAGTCACTATGGTGTTAATCCTTTAGCAATTTTAAGAGCTGTTTATGTAAATCTTAAAGCAGGTAAAAGAAAACAAGGTGGTAGTACTATAACTCAACAGCTTGTTAAGAATTATTTTTTAACAAGAGAAAAGACTTTAGATAGAAAAGTACGTGAAATCTTTATGTCTTTAATTGTTGATGCTCGTTATGAAAAAAATGAAATCATAGAGATGTATTGTAACGAGATATACCTTGGTAGAGGTAAGAGAGATATATATGGTTTTGGTCTAGCCTCTAGATATTATTTTGGTTTGCCTATTAATGAATTAGATTGGCATCAAGTAGCTATGTTGGTTGCGATGATTAAAGGGCCTTCATATTATAATCCTCATCGTCATCCTGAAAGAGTGAAGGAAAGAAGGGACCTTGTTCTAAAACTTATGAATCAAGCAGGTAAGATTTCAGATAAAGAATTAGCTTTATATACAAATAAACCTTTAGGTGTCGTAAATAACAGTGATATTCAAAAGATGAGTGTGCCTAGCTATATAAGTTTACTTAAGTCTGAGCTTGTTAAGCTTCTTGGTAATGATTATATAAAGAATTATAAAAATTTAGTTATTCACACAAGTTTAGATCCTCAAGTTCAAATTGCGGCTAATAAAGCTGTAGAAAGTGTAATGAGCTCTTTTAATAAAAATAGAAAGAAAAAACTTGAGTCAGCTGTAGTTGTAAGTAATTGGCGAACTAGTGATGTGTTAGCAGTTGTAGGGAGTAGTGATCCTAGTTATCCAGGCCTTAATCGTGTAACTAATGCTAAGAGACAAATAGGATCTTTAGTTAAACCTGCTGCATATTTAACAGCGTTTGCAAATGGTTGGCATCTAGGTTCAATGGTTCATGATTCCCAAGTAACTGTTAAACAAAAGAATGGACAGTTATGGACTCCTAAAAATTTTGATAATAAATTCTTAGGTTGGATGCCATTGTATGAGGCTTTTGCAACTTCTCGAAATGTTCCAATGGTTAGAGTTGGGATGAATGTAAAAGTTAAGAATGTAATTGATACTTTAAATTTACTTGGATATAGAGGTTCGTTGCAAGAAGTTCCTAGCTTGTTATTAGGTAGTATGAGTATGACACCATATGAAGTAAATCAAATGTACTCAACTATTGCAAGAGAAGGTTTGTTTGATAAATTATCGGTGGTTCGTGCTATATCTGATAAGAATACTGTTATTTACGATAGAGCAAATGAGTTAAGGGCAGAACAGGTAGTAGATCCAAGAGATGCTTATCTTACTATTTACGGTATGACAGTTGTTACTTCATCTGGAACAGCTAAGTTGTTAAACAAATATAATAAGACTTTAGCTGGAAAAACAGGTACATCAAATAGCAATAGAGACTCATGGTTCTCTGGGTTTGATAATGATGAGCTTGTAACTGTATGGATTGGTTATGATGATAACTCTCCAACAGGTTTAACTGGATCAAGTGGAGCATTAAGAATTTATGATAAGTTTGCAAGTATAAGGGGTATAAAAGAACTTAAAATTGCAAAGCCAGAAGGTGTCGAGTTTGTTAACTTTTCAATGATAGGAAGTAACAGCTATATTATGGATGCTGAAACGTGTACTGATG
>JAXJQF010000104.1:0-6796 GCA_036311285.1 Ruminobacter sp.
GTGTAATATACGTTTGAAGGGGCATAAAGTATCTCTCTATTTTTGTTTAGCGCTTAAAATATTAGAGTACTTTTGCCCCTTTTTCAATGTCTATATTTCCAATATTTCCGTGAAGAACCAAAATTTTAGTTTTGAACTTGTTTCGTATGATTTTGCTTGTTTATTATCGTTTTCAATATTAACTCTTAAATTAGCTTGTAATTCAGTCGATAAATTTTTTACTTGTTGTGACTCAACTGTTTCTGTTGAACAATGATTACTATTTAAATCACGAGAAAAATCATCTTTTTTATACACAATTTCACTAATTCTGTTCTTTACAGAGAACCAAACAATCAAATTGTATATAACAACAAAAATTGTAATGATATTTAAAACAGGTATAAACGGCAAAATATATGAAATAATATACAATGTCTTCGAGGTAGAACATTTTTTAACAAACTTAACATCAAAATTTGCTAAAAAATATTCCTTACAACAATCCATAGCCTTTAAAGTTGCTCTGATTTTTAGAAAAAAACAAATTATACCAGATAATACAAATGCAATTCCCGATGAATGCATTGTTTCCTCAGTTTTCTCACCTACAACCATAACTGTGGCTAGATTCCAGAGAATTGCTACAACAACAGGAACAAATGGCATAATCAACTCGAATAATAACGATTTATCCATTTTCTTTTTTATTGCATCAACACTCATAGTGGTATTTGTATTTTTCTTTATATCATTAACCACGACAACTCCTTATAAATAGTTTTTTATACGAAAATCAAGTATACCTCTTGATAAATACGATCAAATCTAATCTCCTAGCGAGTTAGATACTATTTAACAACTTATATTGACTTTTTACTAAGAAGGAAACTAGTTATAAATAATACAATAAGAATAGACTTAGTAATAATACCAATAGAATTACTACTTAATCCATTGATGATTCTATAATATCAAAAAGTTGTTGCTTGTCTGTGATAGAAATAACAACAATAAAAAAATTATGCTTGTAATGTACATATTTAAATCTATGTAACAATAGATATCTTTGCAACATATGCTAAAAGATGGAATATTGAAGTTTTATAGAATCCCCTCGTTATCACTCTAGATTGATAACGAGGTTTAATAAGACGTTAACGTTCGAAAATAAAGTGTTCAATTTCTAGAGGCATACATAATTTAAAGAAATTAAACTTACTTTTAGGTTAAAAGTGAACATGTATAACTGCTTTAACTAAGATTTAATCTTTAAAAACATTTAACTAATGGTTTTACGATAATCCTTATCAACCATTGTCGCAACTGTTGAATCTGACCATACATTTAAAGCCGTTTCAACCATATCAATAATTGCGTAAATTGGTAAAATCAAACCTAATAATTCAATTGAGACATTCATTGAAGCAAGTAAACTTGCTGATAAGAAATAACATCCCATTGGAACACCTGCGTTACCAATAGCAGCAACTGTTGCAATACCAACCCATAAAACCATTGTCAATAAATCAATTTCAATACCATGGTTTTGCATTAGATACAAAACAGTAATAAAAATAAAAGCAGCACAACCATTCATGTTTATTGTTGTACAAATAGGTAATACAAATCTAGAAACATTTGTATGAATATTATTGTTTTGTTCTGCACATTGCATTGTTACTGGTAATGTACCTGCTGATGATTTTGTAAAGAATGCAACTACTAGAGCTTTAAACATCTTTATTGCAGTTCTAATAGGATTGATTCTCTTAATCAACATAAACAGAGGTAATACCAAAAATCCTTGAATAAGATTAGAACTTAACACAACTGTAAAGTATTGACTTAAACCACCAATTGTAACTCCTGACGACAAATCACTAATAGAAATTGTAATAAAACCAAAGATACCTATTGGTAATAAACGAATAATGAATTTAACAATATAAAATGCAACTTCTTGTATTGAATCCAATAAATTACAAACCATTGTACGATTATCATTGTTCTTAATATTTACAATTGCAATACCAACCACTATAGCTATTAGAAGTACACTTAATACGTTACCTTCTAAAATAGGTGAAACGATATTACTTGGAACGACATTTTCAAGATATGTTAGATAACCTGACTTATTTTCAATACCTGATTTGGCTACTACCTCATTAGTAATAATATTCTTTGGAGCAATAATGCAATACATTATTGCAGCAACTGTTGCTGATAAGATTGTTGTCGTCAAGGTATAGAATAATGTTCTCTTCCATAAAAAACCTTGTGACTTTTGACTTCCAATTTTAGATATTGTTGTACAAATTGTAATACCAATAATTGGAACACTGATAAACTTAAATAGTTTTATAAATACGTTGCCTATAAATCTAGCAGCATCCATCCCAAACTCTGACGGATACAGACCGTTTATTACACCACAAATTATTGCAAGTGCGAAAAATCCTGCGTATTTCCAAGATCTGTACTGAATTTTAACCATGATACTTAATACCGTTTATTTATACTAAAAACAGTTCTTACATTGAGTAAATTTATATATTTTGATACATAACTACTCAGTAAAAACTATAAACTATCAATTATATATAATGACACTTCATTTATAAAAATTGAACGTTTACCCCCCACAATTATAACATAAAAATAATACGTATATTTATGAACAACATTACATATACAAAAACAATTTGAAATAATACATTCTTATATTGACAATAACAGTATTTTTGTTAGCATTACAACACTTTTAGTATGAATAAAATGTAGTAACACCACAATTGATGAATTAAGTAGTTGGTATACCAAAATAACATATATCGCATAAAATATTACGCATATTAACAGCTTAAAAATCCGCCTACATTTTTCAAAATAAATTCAAAAAAGCATTACACTTTTACAACGATATTCTTATATGAGTTTAACCAATACAACAAACATTAAAGCATTTTTGCATGAATCTAAAAACCTAACAAAACTTGCTTTTCCTATTTTTGTAGGTTCTTTTTGTAGTTCATGCCTAGGTCTTATCGACACCCTAATGGCATCTGACATTGGTACAGTTGATTTAGCCGCAATATCACTTGGTTCAACCATATGGATGCCTTTTTGCTTATTCTGTTTTGGTATACCTTATGTGCTTGCTCCTATTTCAGCACACTTACATGGTGCAAAACGTGAGAATGAAATAGCAAAGACTGTATACAACTCATTATTCCCATCAATGTTCTTTACAATATTAGCAATGCTAATTTTAATTTTCTTGCCTAAACATATCTTGGGACATGTTGATGTGGAATTAGCACAAAAGACCTGTGACTACCTATTTTTTATGTCTTTAGGTCTACCTGGTACAGTCTTATTTCATGTCCTAAAAAACACATCAGAAGGTGTGTCTTATGCGACCCCTTCAATGATAATTGGGATAGTTTGCTTAATATTAAACATCCCCGTTAATTACATCTTTATTTACGGTGAATTTGGAGCCCCAAGAATGGGGGCTATAGGTTGTGGAATTGCAACTACTTTTGTAAATTGGTTATCATTCTTCCTTATGCTTATCTACATTAAAAAGAATGTCAAACTAAAACATTTAAAAATCTTCTCCAAATTAGAAAAAATTGATTTTTCACAAATCATATATATCTGCAAAATCGGACTACCTATCTCTTTTGCATTTATAATTGAAGTACTAACATTTTGTATTTTAGGTTATGGTGCAACGCCTTTTGGAACAGAAGCTGTTGCGGCCCACCAAATAGCCAATATTGTTGCAATCATAACATTTATGGTACCAATGTCAATGTGCGGAGCTTTAGCTATTCGTGTTGGTAATAGCTTAGGAGAAGGTTCATACCTAAGAACAAAAAGAGCAATAATAAGTTGCTTGTCACTTTCATTTATATTCATAATACCAATTGCGCTTTGTGTATTTGCGTGTAAAGAACATATAATACATATATTTTCACACGATCCTAAAGTTACCCAAATTGCAACTTCCCTATTTATATTTATTTTAATTTGGCAACTACAAGATTCATTATTTGGCACCGCAACAGGTATTCTAAGAGGTTTTAAAGATACTAAAGCTTTAATGTACATAAACCTAGTTGCTTTATGGATATTAGGACTCCCAGCAGGATATTTAATCGGACATACAGACTATATCTTCAATAAACCTCTAGAAATCGTTGGTATGTGGGGAACAATCACAACGTGCTATGTAATAATAACAATTTTACTATGGATTAGAGCCTTTATCTTATTAAAGAACAAGCACAAGTATATCAACAAACCAGGTGTATAAAATTAGGTTTACAATATAACTATAAAGTAACTAAACAAAACTGACTATTTAGAAGAAGTATACTAAAAGAAGTAAAAACAAAAATGAGCAATGTATTTCAAGGTCATCTATTAGCTTTCATTTGTACATTCATTTGGAGTACCACCTTTGTATCAACAAAAATACTTTTAGAAGTATTTACACCATTAGAAATATTAGTTATTAGATTTACAATTGGGATCATAATTTTAAAACTTCTATCCCCTACAAGAGCAAAATTTGATTTAAAGAAAGAACCCTACTTCTTTTTAGCAGGTCTAACAGGTGTTACTCTTTATTTTCTATTAGAAAACATAGCCCTAATGTACACTACTGCGTCAAACGCTGGAATACTAATAGCAATAGTACCTTTATTTACTGCTATAACAACAAAAATCTTCTACCCAAATGAAGAAAAAGGGACAATCAACCTTTTCTTCATATTAGGATTTATTCTTGCCCTTATTGGGGTTTACTTAATCTGCACCCAATACGATAATAATAGCGAAATCAAAATTAATCCTCTTGGTGATTTATTGATTATAATGTCAGCTGTTGTATGGGCATTTTACTCAGTTATAATAAAAAAAATAAACACCTTTAAAGGCTACTCGCAAAACCATATTACAAGAAAAAGCTTTGAATACGGAATTTTGTGTATGCTCCCAATTATAGCATTTAGTGATTTCTCTATATCTATTGAAGATATGTCTTCTCCTAAGATGATATTAAACTTATTATTTTTAGGAGTATTAGCATCCGCAGTGTGCTTTACTATATGGAGTATGTCAGTAAAAGCAATTGGAACAATCACATCAATAATTTACATATACCTATCACCTGCATTAACAGTTATAGCTGCATATATAATTTTAGGTGAAACAATTACTTCGAAAGGTTTTATAGGCTGCATATTAGTAATTTTGGGATTATTCCTCTCAAACAAACACTTGATGAACGTATTTAGTTTAAAAAAATTGCAATAAAAATACTCAATTTAATATTTTTATTGCATTTTTATATTAAAGAAAATAAACTCACACAGTAACGTTATTAGTTAAAGAATTTTTAATAAAACTAATGATGAAATATACAAATAAAGAGAAAAAAATCATGAGTAAATTAATCAAACCTACGGATTACGTAAATAAATTAGATCAAAACCAAACAGAACATGGAATTAAACTTGTAAAAGACTTTTTCCAATTAAATTTAGCAACAGAGTTACGCTTAAAGCGTGTAACTGCACCTTTATTTGTATTAAAAGGTTTAGGTATCAATGACGACTTAAACGGAACAGAACGTGCAGTAACATTTCCTATTAAAGATTTAGATGATTCTAAAGCTGAAGTTGTTCATTCACTAGCAAAATGGAAGAGATTATCATTAGCAGAACATAACATTCAACCAGGTTATGGCTTGTACACAGATATGAACGCTATCAGAGCTGACGAAGAATTAGATAATCTTCACTCTTTATATGTTGACCAATGGGACTGGGAAGCAGTTATAACAAAAGAACAAAGAACTATTCCATTCTTAAAGAGCGTTGTAGAAAGAATCTACGCAGCTATTAGACGTACTGAATACTTAGCTTGCGAAAACTACACTCAATTAAAACCATTCCTACCTGAAAACATTACTTTTATTCATAGTGAAGAATTATTACAAAGATACCCTAACCTTACTCCAAAGGAAAGAGAAGACGCTATCACTAAAGAATATGGTGCAGTATTCATTATGGGTATTGGTGGTAAACTTTCAAATGGTGAAAAACATGATGGCCGTGCTCCTGACTATGACGACTGGTCAACTCAATACGAAAACCATACAGGTTTAAACGGCGATATTTTAATTTGGTACCCATGGTTAGATCGCTCAATCGAATTATCATCAATGGGTATTCGTGTTGACAAAGAAGCATTACTAAAGCAATTAAAGTTAGAAGGAAAGGAAGACCGTTTAAATCTATACTTCCACCAAAAACTTATGAACGACGAATTACCATTATCAATAGGTGGTGGTATCGGTCAAAGCCGTTTATGTACTGTTCTATTACATAAAGCTCACGTTGGTGAAGTACACGCAAGTATTTGGCCTGAAGACATGAGAAAAGAATGTAAAGAATTAGGTATTAACTTAATTTAAGAAAATAATATAATTGAAACAGTAAATCATTATTTCAATCATATAAAACAAATGGTTTAAGCAAAAACTTAAACCATTTTGTTTTTAATTTGTAAATATTTACGACAAATTAGTAAACATGACAACTATCAACCCTAATTGTTTCACTAATGTTATGATATCTAGCTTCGTTCGCTAAAATAATAGAGTGACCCCCGAAAGTTGAACAAAACTTTCGGGGGTTTTATTTATGAAGCATACATATGAAGATAAATTAGAAATGTATAGACTTTGGAAAGAAAAGCATTACAGTACTAAAAGAATTGCAAAACGATTTAAATGTAA
>JAXJQF010000105.1:0-7614 GCA_036311285.1 Ruminobacter sp.
AGAACAGTCCCCCTTCATGCAACGTTTTCTAGACTCAATAGAAAATATGTTCGTAGAAAAAGTCAATATAAGTTGTTAAAGAGCATCAACCCCATGTAGAGATTGGATTTAAATTAAATTTTCAAGTGGGAAACTTGAGTTATTTATTTTATTGAATTTTCTTTAATTAGTAACAATTAACAAGTAATTAGTTTTAATAAAAATATTACATAAATGTATAAATAAGTCAATTTATTGATATTTTATTTGATACGTTAATAAGTATGTTCTTTAGTGTTTAAGTAATGCGTAGTTAAGTTGTATTTAATTTTAAACAAAAATAAAAGTTAAGTTTTAATTACAAATAATTAGAAAAAATATTAAAGACAAAAACTGTATAATGAACTATAAGAAATAAGGTAATAAATTAGATATGCATATTGAATGCGTTTAGTGGTAATTATTGCAAAAAAAGTATTATTTATTACTTACGTGTTTATTAGCACGTCGAATTATTATTGTTAAATTAAATATTTTTTTAGAATTTAAATTTTTGGAGTTTCGTTTTAATAGTATTGCTTTTTGAAAAATTATGAATACAAGAGTTCAGAAAAAATTAACAGTCAAATAAAATTGGTGAAAAACACAGAAAAATATTTGATATAGGTTTAGTTTTTGAAATTACACGAATTAGATAATTGCAAATTGTAGTAAAGATCTCTGTTTAAAATTTGTTAGTTGGGCATAATGAACCAGTGAAACGCTTTTTATTTTCAGAAAACAATATATTAAAAATAAACAAATTGAAACTTTAAGCGTGAAGGAGGAAATTTTGGATACTAATATTAAGATCCTTATTGTTGATGATTTTTCAACAATGCGTCGTATTATTAAGAACTTATTAAGAGACCTTGGTTTTAATAATACTCAAGAAGCGGATGATGGTAACACAGCGCTTCCTATGTTAAAGAGTGGTGATTTCCAATTTGTTATTACAGACTGGAATATGCCAGGTATGCAAGGAATTGATTTGTTAAAAAACATTCGTGCAGACGATAAATTAAAGCATTTACCAGTGCTACTGGTAACAGCTGAAGCTAAGAGAGAACAGATTATTGAAGCAGCTCAGGCTGGTGTTAATGGTTATATTGTTAAGCCGTTTACAGCTGCTACATTAAAGGAAAAACTAGATAAGATTTTTGAAAGAATCGGTTAAGGATACGTTGTATGGCAAATGGTTCAGAAGATTTACAGTTACAACCGATGATTACTCTTAATGAAGCAAGAGCTTTGTTAGAGTACTTAGAGGATGGATGTCAAGATGAGGCTGATCAATTATTAATAACAATTGTTAGCAGGAATCAGAATGACTTATTTCAGTCTTTAGGTAAGATGACGCGTGATCTTCATGATTCATTGGTTAATTTTGAAGTAGATCCTAGATTACATGATATAGCAAATATTGAAATTCCAGATGCTACAGAGCGTCTACGTCATATTATTACAATGACTGACAAGGCTGCAAACAAGACAATGGATGCGGTAGATAATTGTATGCCACTTGCTCAAGATTTGAGTGGTCAAATTGCAGAAATTCAGCCAATTTGGAATGATTTAATGCAAAACAGAATTGCAAAAGAAGACTTTTTGACATTAGTTCATAAGGTTGATGGTTTGATTCTAAAATCAAAGGATGATGCTACAACTTTATGTAACCAATTGACTGAAATTTTAATGGCTCAAGATTTCCAAGACTTGACAGGGCAGATGATTAATCGAGTAATTAAACTTGTTAGTGAAGTAGAATCTAAATTGCTTATTTTATTAAAGACCTTTAAGGATGGTAATATACCAGTTGCTGAATCTAAGGATGTTGATATTTTAACTCCAGAAGGTCCGATTATTGATCCTACACGTACTGACGTGGCTCAGTCGCAAGATGATGTAGATGATTTGTTAGCAAGCTTAGGATTTTAATTAAGGGTGTGAGTTATGGGTTTAGAAGGTGTTGATGAGGAAATACTGCAGGACTTTCTTATTGAAGCAAGCGAAATAATTGAGTCTTTATCAGAACAATTAGTAGAACTTGAAAAGCGTCCTAATGATGATGCTCTTTTAAATTCGATATTTAGAGGGTTTCATACTGTAAAGGGCGGTGCAGGTTTCTTGTCTTTAACAAACTTGGTAACAGCTTGTCATGGTGCTGAAAATGTTTTCGACACTTTAAGAAAAGGTGAAAGACAAGTTGATGCTGAGTTAATGGATGTTATTTTACGAGCTCATGATGTTATTACAACAATGTTTGGACAAGTACAAGCTCATGAAGATCCTGAAGAAGCTCCACCTGAATTGTTACATGAATTGGCAGAATTGAGTAAACCACAGGCAGCGGGTGCAGCTGAAAAACCGGCAGCGCCTCCGCCACCTCCACCACCTCCTCCGCCGCCACCACCTCCACCACCACCTCCTCCTGTTAAGGAAGAAAAAGTGGCTCCTGTTTCAACAGGTGCTGATATTGATAATATAACAGATGATGAATTTGAGGCTTTATTAGATTCTCTTCATGGGAAGGGTGTGGCTCCAGGTCAAGCTGCAGGAGCAAGTAGTAAGGCTCAAGCTGATTCAACAGATGATGATTTTGATGCTATTCTTAAGGGTGCTGAAGCAAAACCTGTGCAAATTCCATTGCCTTCGAATGGTCCTGCTCCTGTAGCGCCTGCTCCAAAGGTAGCTGCTCCGAGTGCTTCTGACTCTGGTGATATGACAGATGATGAATTTGAAGCTTTATTAGATTCACTTCATGGTAAAGGTGTTGCTCCTGGAAGTGGTCAGGAAACTGTGGATACACCGTCAGCAGTTGTTGAATCTCCTAAGGTAGCGTCAACTCCTGCACAAAGTTCACCTGCTCCTAGTCCTGTTGCAACTTCTGCTCCAAGTTCTGTTGCAGAAGCTCCAAAGCCAGTTGCAAAACCTGTAGCTAAGAGTAGTAATAATGCTCCATCTACACCTGTTGCAGATACAACTGTACGTGTTGATACTAAGACATTAGACGTAATCATGAATATGGTTGGGGAATTAGTTTTAGTAAGAAACCGTTTAATCAGTTTAGGTAATGTGGTAGGTGATGAAGAATTAACTAAGGCAGTTTCTAATCTTGACGTAGTTACAGCTGATTTACAAGGTGCTGTAATGAAGACAAGAATGCAACCAATTAAGAAGGTGTTCGGTAGATTCCCACGCGTTGTTCGTGACTTAGCTAGAAATCTTAGCAAGAAGATCGAACTTGTAATGGAAGGGGAAGAAACAGATTTAGATAAGAACTTAGTTGATGCGTTAGCGGATCCAATGGTTCACTTAGTAAGAAATTCTTGTGACCATGGTATTGAAACTCCAGATATTCGTAAAGCAGCAGGTAAGCCAGAAGTTGGTACAATTGTTCTTAGTGCATCACAACAAGGTGATCATATCTTGTTAAAGATCATCGATGATGGTGCAGGTATGGATCCTGAAAAGCTTAAGAATATTGCGATTTCTAAAGGATTAATAGACGAAGATGCAGCTGCAAGAATGCCAGATAGTGAAGCATTTAATTTAATATTTGCTCCAGGTTTCTCAACTAAGAAGGAAATCTCTGACATTTCTGGTCGTGGTGTAGGGATGGATGTTGTAAAGACTAATATTACTAAGTTGAATGGTTCTTTAAGAATTGATTCTCAACTAGGTGTTGGTTCAACAATTGAAATTCGAGTACCATTAACATTAGCTATTTTACCTACACTTATGATTAAGGTTGGTGGTCAAGTATTCTCATTACCATTGACATCAGTAAATGAAATCTTCTATTTAGAATTGAATAATGTAAGAGTTGTTGACGGTCAATCAACAGTTATTATTAGAGAAAAGGCTATTCCTTTATTCTACTTACAAGATTGGTTAGTTCGAGACAAGAGCAAGATCGGTAAACGATCTGCATGGGGACATGTGGTGTTAGTTCAACACGGCGATGGTCAACAGGTTGCTTTTGTGGTTGATGAGCTAATTGGTCAAGAAGAAGTTGTTATCAAACCTTTAGATAATTTACTTCACGGAACTCCTGGAATGGCTGGTGCTACAATAACAAGTGACGGTGGTATTTCATTGATTATAGATATACCTGGTTTGTTACGTACATATGCAAAGAAGTATACAAATACAAACGCAGGAAGTAGATATAAGTCATATGAAAGTAAGCGCAATCAATAAATAATAGCCAATAAATAAACATTAGTTAAGGGATATATCGTAGTACTTTTATAGTTTGTAGTACTTGTTTTCTTTTAACTAATGTTTTTGATAGTAATAAGTAATAAAAGATTAAATAAGAAAAACAATATGGTATTAAAAGTATTAATAGTTGACGATTCCACTTTCTTCAGGAAACGACTGACTGAAATCATTCAAAATGATAAGGATTTAGAACTGGTTGGTGAAGCCTTAAATGGTAAGGAAGCTGTTACGAAGTGCGCTACTTTGCATCCAGATGTAATTACAATGGATGTTGAAATGCCTGTAATGAATGGTATTGAGGCTGTACGTGAAATCATGCGTACAAGTCCTACTCCAATCTTGATGTTCTCTTCGTTAACTAAAGATGGAGCTAAAGCAACAATGGATGCTTTAGAAGCAGGTGCTTTAGATTTTTTACCTAAAAACTTTGATGATATTGCTAGAAAAAAACAAGAAGCAATAGATACAATTAAAGGTAAGATAAAGGAATTAGGTAGAAGTAAATCTAAGTTAATGCGTGTTAAACCAACTTTTGGTTCAAGCACTACTCAATCAAATCACGCAGATCGTATATCAACTCATACGAGTGCAAGTACTTCTTTATTAAATCGTCGTAATAGTACTTTAAATAGTACTCTAGAAAAGTTAAATGCTTCTACTTCTAGGTTAAATTCAAATAGCACAAGACCTAGTTCAAGTTTATTTTCAAAAACAAGCAGTAATTCAAAATCAATTTTTAACTCAACAGAATCTAAATTTCAAAGTTCATCTAATGTTAATAAATCATCGGTTGGTGTAGCTGATAAATCTTCATTAAAAGTTTGTGAGGCTGATTTTTCAAAGAGAACAAACAAGCTAAATTTATTAGCTATTGGAAGTTCTACAGGGGGGCCTTTGGCTTTACAAGGGTTGTTGAGTGCTATTCCTGGTAATTTCCCTGTTCCTATAATTGTAATGCAGCATATGCCTGCCGCATTCACAGGACCTTTTGCTGACAGATTAAATGCGCTATGTCCTTTAACTGTATCTGAAGCAAAGGATGGAGATGTTATTAGACCTGGTCATATCTATGTTGCTCCAGGTGGAAAACAAATGCTTTTAGAAAAGAATGGTATATCTACAGTATTAAAGATTATTGATGGTCCGCCGTCATTAAATTATAAGCCAAGTGTTGATGTGGCGTTTGGCTCAGCTGCTCAGATTTATCAAGATAGTGTTTTAGGTGTTATTTTGACAGGTATGGGAGCAGATGGTTGTAAAGGTGCTCAAATGTTAAAGAACTCAGGTTCTTCTATTTGGGCTCAAGATGAAAATACTTGCGTAATCTACGGTATGCCTAAGGCTGTTGTAGAGGCTGGCATAGCATCAAAGGTTTTACCAATTGGAGAGATTGCTGCAAACATAGTAAAGGAATTTTCAAGATAAACGGGTAGGTATTGCTATGAATTTGTTTGGTATTTTTTTAGCATGGGGTTTTATCATTGCAGGGATGATGATTGAAGGATCTCATCCAAGTGCTTTGTTCGATATTCCTGCATTTTTGATAGTATTAGGTTCATCAATAGGTATCGCGTTTGTTCAGTTTCCTCCGAAGGTTGTTATTGAAACTGTAAAAAGATTAGGATGGTTAATCGCTCCTCCTCGTATGGATGTTATAACTCAAGCAGAATTACTAGAAAGCATGTTAACTGTTGCTAGACAACAAGGTTTATTAGCATTAGAAAATCAATTAGCTTCCATTGAAGATGACTTTACTAAAAATGGTGTGCAGATGATTGTCGATGGTGTTGATAAGGATTTGTTAAAAGAGTTATTAGAAGCTGTAATTGAAAAAGAACAACATGAGTTAGAACAACCTGCTAAAGTTGTGGAATCATTAGGTGGTTATGCACCATGTATGGGTATTATCGGTGCGGTGCTAGGCTTGATTCACGCGATGGGGCTGTTAGACCAACCTGATTTGTTAGGTCCAGCGATCGCGGTTGCGTTTGTTGCTACTATTTACGGTGTGGGTGCTGCTAACATTATTCTTTTACCAGCTGGGGCTCGTTTTAAATCTATTAATGAAGATATTGCTACGTTTAAATATATGACAGTAGAAGGACTTGTTTCAATTGCAAACGGTGAGAATTCAATGCAATTAAAGCGTAGATTGTCTGTATATACAGGTTTAGCAGTTTAATAGGTTGTAAAATAGGAAAACAAAAATGGCAAAAAAGAAAAAACATGAAGGTCACGTAAACCATGAAAGGTGGATGGTGTCATATGCGGACTTTATGACTTTGTTGTTTGCTGTATTTGTTGTGTTATATGGCTTTGCTATGGCTAACCAAAATGAAGCTGTTGCGCTAGCAGAAGGGTTAAAAAACAGTTTCTCTAAAATGGGGTTAATTAACCAACCGATTCAAAGTCAAAATCTTATTGAAATTTCAAGTGATAGTTCAATATCTGAATCTGCCTCTATAACTAATCCGAATATTGTTCAACCAGAAGTTCACGGTGGTGGTGGAATGTTGGATTTTGGTAGACCGCAAACCCAATATAATACTACTGAAGAATTACGAAGTGTTGAAGCTAAAAAAGACCAAGATATGGATTCTAATGCAGGGTCAGAGGTTCAAGATGCCATTGCTGATTTATCAGGTGAGAATCAAATGGGGGCTCCATTAGATTCTATAAGAGCAGAAATCTCCAAGGTATTAGAAGAAATGGAAGGCGAAGGTTTGATTTCCGTTAGTCAAGACCAAACATGGTTAAATATTAGAATTAGCGATAGCTTGGTATTTGCTCATGGAAGTGCTTCTATTATTAATAGAGCAAAACCTACATTATCAAAAATTGCTGATATAATTTATCCTCTAAATAACTACGTTCGTATAAGAGGTTATACAGATAGCACTATTGTTAGTGATGAGGTATATAAATCAAATTGGGAGTTAAGTGCAGCAAGATCTATTAGTATTGTTAATTTCTTTGTTGAAGATGGTATTAATCCTCATCGATTAGCAATAGAAGCTTTTGCTCAATATTCTCCGTTTGTTTCTAATTCAACAGAAAAAGGCAAGGGTATAAACAGATCTGTTACTATTGCTATTTCTCGTAAGGCGTATAAAGCTAAAGAGCTTAAAGTTGTGCCTGATGAAGATGAAGATAATGAAGTGAAATCTAAAAAAAATAACTAAAATTGTTTTTCGAAATCAAAATATTGCTTATTACTGAACCTAAGAGTAGAGTGACCCCCGAAAGTTGAACAAAACTTTCGGGGGTTTTATTTATGAAGCATACATATGAAGATAAATTAGAAATGTATAGACTTTGGAAAGAAAAGCATTACAGTACTAAAAGAATTGCAAAACGATTTAAATGTAA
>JAXJQF010000106.1:0-1616 GCA_036311285.1 Ruminobacter sp.
ATGTTAGATATCTTAATGAAATACAATGTAAAAAAATAATTTCTAGGAGATTTGATTATGTTAAATAAATTATCATCAATAGTATTATACATACTTGTTGCAGCAACTGTTGTGGTAAGTTTGCTATTCTACTTAGGTGGCTATGTTGACCCTAATGCAGAATATGTAGAACCTGTTTACACCAACAGCCTAATGCTACTTATGTATGCTTTTGTTGCTATTGCGGCTGTTATCGTTCTTATAACACAAGCAATACAATTTGTTAAGAAAGCAATTTCAGCACCTAAAACTGCTATTAAATCTATATTAGGAATTGCACTTTTAGCTGTTATCTTAGTTGTTACATATTTCGTATCAGATGGCAAACAAGTTGAAGTATTAGGTGTAGAACCTATCTCAGAAACTTGGATTAGACTAGTTGATATGCAATTATATTCAGCTTATATACTAGCAGGTATCGCTCTAGTACTAATGGCTGTAGGTGGTCTATTCAAAAAAATTAAATAAGAAAGGGGAATATTATGGCAAGAGCAAAAAAGAAAGTGCCTGAAGTGAACTCAAGTTCAACAGCCGATATCGCGTTTTTGCTTTTGGTATTCTTCCTATGTACCACCACTATGGCGGTAAATAAAGGTTTAGCACGTCGTCTTCCTCCTCCAGTTCCTGCAGAACAAAAAACAGAGGACTTAAAGGTAAAAGAACGTAACGTATTCGTAGTGCTACTTAACAGTAATGACCAATTACTAGTACAAGGCGAATATACAGAAGTTGCTGAACTTAAAGATAAAGCAAAGGAATTTATCAAAAACGAAAGTAACGCCGAAAATCTACCAGAAAAAGAAGTAATTGAAGTAGAATATTTCGGAAATGTGGCAGTAACTAAAAACCACGTAATTTCATTACAAAACGACCGCGGTACTTCATACGCTGCATACATCAATGTGCAAAATGAACTTGTGGCTGCTTATAATGAATTACGTAACGACTTAGCTAAGGCTAAATTTGGACAAATTTATGATGATCTAAATGAAGATCAACAAAAAGCAATCCAAAAAATATATCCACAAAAGATTTCTGAGGCAGAACCTAAAAACTATGGAGGAAAAAAATAATGGGAAGATTTAGAGATAATTCATCTACTAAAGAGATACCAGCTATTAGTACAGCATCACTACCTGATATCATCTTTATGTTATTATTCTTCTTTATGATTTCTACCTCTATGAAAGAAGTGGATTATAAAGTAGGTATCGCAATGCCAGAAGCAACTGAATTACAAAAACTAGAAAAGAAAACTCTAGTACGTAATATCTACGTTGGTAAACCAGTAGCTAAATATAGAGCTCAATATGGAACAGAACCACGTATTCAGCTAGACGACGCATTTGCTGATGTTAACCAAATTGAAAACTATGTGGTTTCTGAACGTTCTGCAATGCCAGAGCACGAACAAGATTTATTGACTGTATGCTTAAAAGTAGATAAAGATACCAAAATGGGTATCGTAACTGATATTAAACAAGCACTACGTAGAGCATACGCATTAAAACTTAACTATGCTGCAGCAGAGCGTGCAAATGATTAGTAATAAATCTATTAATCTATAAAATTAATAG
>JAXJQF010000107.1:0-2957 GCA_036311285.1 Ruminobacter sp.
CGCAAGGTTGAGAAAGGAAGACGGCTCTCATCCCACCACTCAAGAGTAGTGGGTTTCCGAGCCCAGATTATTTTATGAATAAAGGCTTGAACCTTTAAAATCAAACTGTCTCCAACTTTCATAGATAAAAATTGCAACACTATTTGATAAGTTCATGCATCTAGTATCAGGAAGCATTGGAATTCTAACCTTATGCTGTTCATCTAATGTTGCTGTAAAATCCTCAGGCAGTCCTGCTGTTTCTTTACCAAAAATTAATACATCACCTTCTTTAAAACTACATTGATGTGGAGGAGTATGCCCTTTGGTAGTACAAGCGTAAATGTTGTGACCTTTAAAATACTCTAAACAAGCTTCTAAACTAACATGCTTTTTTATATTTACAAATTCATGATAATCTAAACCAGCCCTCATAAGCTTCTTGTTATCCATTACAAAACCTGTTGGTTCGATAATGTGAAGCTGATAACCTGTGTTCGCACATAATCTAATAATATTACCTGTATTTGCAGGAATTTCTGGTTGAAATAAAACTATATTAAGCATTTGGGTTCCACTACCTAAAATTAAATTTATCTAACAAAAGATAAAATAAAAAAACTATGCTAATTTTAGCATAGTTAACTAAAAATCATATACCTAAGTAAGAAAATTCATTTACTTGGCCCAAGCAAGTAAATTTGCTTTACTAATTGTAGGTATCCTACTTTGCGTCTTCCTTTAAATATCTTTCAACATCTAAAGCAGCAGTACATCCACTACCTGCCGAAGTAATTGCTTGACGATAAGTAGTGCTTGAACAATCACCTGCTGCAAATATACCTAAAATGCTAGTAGCAGTTGTATATTTAGGATTAAGATTAGTCTTTATTATTCCTCCATCAACCTCAACTAAAGAAGCAAACTCTGTTGTATTAGGATTGTGTCCAATTGCTACAAATACCCCTTTTACATCAATATAAAACTTTGAGTTATCCTTAGTATTTAAAAGCTCTAGCTTTTCAACACCTTGTAAATCATCCCCAATGATTTCATTAACTGTAGCATTAAGTACTAACTCTATCTTACCAAGCTCTACTTGTTCCTTTACCTTATCAATTAAAATCTTTTCAGCTCTAAATTCTTCACGTCTATGAATTAAATAAACCTTGTTACAAAGATTTGATAAATACAATGCTTCAGATAAAGCTGTATTTCCGCCTCCTACAATTGCGACATCTTGCTTTCTATAAAAGAAACCATCGCATGTTGCACAAAAACTTACCCCCTTATTTAAGAATTTTTCTTCACTTTCTATAGTAAGTTTTCTAGGACTTGAACCTGTAGCAATGATTACAGATTTTGATAAATACTTGTTATTCTCCCCTTGCAACTCAAATACATCACCATTTTTAACTATAGAGAAAATTGTATCTGAGCTTGTTTTGGTACCTAAATTCTTAGCATGATTTAACATGTTGTTCATTAGTTCAAAACCGCTAATACTTTCAATTCCTGGCCAATTTTGAATATCATGAGTCTGAATTAGTTGTCCACCCTCTATTTTTCCTGTTATTAATACAGGTTCTAAATTTGCTCGAGCACAATAAACTGCAGCTGTACAACCTGCTGGACCTGAACCAATAATTACAACATTTTCAACCTTATTTACCTCAGACATCACTAACTCCTTATAAAACAAGCCTTTAATCTTTAACCTATCACTATTATCTTTTCATTTTACTATATTATAGACTTTATTTTAATCTTAATAATTCTTCACAAAAACGAAAATAAAACGTGATCTGCTTAAAAAATGTTGAAAATCTTTTTTTAAAGATGTAATATTGTGCTCACTACACAATCAAAATATAAAAAACTATAAAAATACAAAAAAATAATATTATATTTTGTTTAAAATAAATTAATTTTGTAAGTGTAATATATACAACTATATAAATGTATATAACTAGTAAAGAATAATTATCAAAAAGATTACAAACTTAATTTATTTTATAAAATAATTAAAAAGACAAAGTAAAAAGCAAACTTAGATACATAAAACTATACACATATTTAGGGAAACTAAAGATGACACACAATGCTTTTGATGAGAACGCTAAAGGTTCAAAATATATTGACAAAATTGATTCTAATATTCTATGTGAACTTCAAAAAGAAGGTCGCTTATCTAATGTTGAATTATCAAAAAGAGTGGGTTTAAGCCCAACACCATGTCTTGAACGTGTTAGACGTTTAGAAAAAAATGGATATATTCTTGGCTACAACGCAAACCTAAATGCAAAATTACTAGGTGCGTCTTTACTTGTATTTGTTGAAATTTCATTAGATAAGACTTGTGATGATGTTTTTGAAAAATTCAATCAAGCAGTAATGGAACTACCAGACATTCAAGAATGTCATTTAGTTTCTGGTGACTTTGATTATCTATTAAAAGCTAGAGTTTCTGACATGTCTACATATAGAAAACTATTAAGTGAAACTATATTAAAGTTACCATGCGTGAGCAACACTCACTCATATGTAGTAATGGAAGAAGTTAAGCAAAGTTCAAAGATTGTAATTAACTAATTATCCTTGAATAACTTAAGAAATTTCGGTAGATAAATAAACTTACTCCATTTATTTATCTATCATTATCCGTTATCGATTTCTTCATAACCACAAACATTTTTCAGAACCTCTCTGTAGTCAAACACTACACTACTCCAAGGGTGTAGTTTTAACAGAGAGGATTTTTACATAATGACCAAACTTCAAATTCATTTCTAAATTGAAGTTCATTTCTAAATTTAAATTTCTATCTAAATTAAAATTCTTACAAACTCAAAAAGTATAAATAAAAAAAGGCTCTTCACGGATTTGTCGGGAGTCCTATGGTCGACTTATACCTAATCAATGTAAAGAAATAGTCTTCATCTCGGTAGCCATATGCTATACGTTTGGCTACCTTAATC
>JAXJQF010000108.1:0-2056 GCA_036311285.1 Ruminobacter sp.
AAGGAACACCCAGCATTTAGATTAACTTCTAATGAAGAAATCCTAGATAGAGTAAAAGTTGTTACTCCAAAGAATAAAAAGTGGACTGAGGAAGATAAGAAGAAAATGGTAATTCTTCATATCAACGGTGAAGGAATAGAAGGTGAAACTTGGAAGGATATTTATGTATTCTTAAACAGTACTGAGTATGATCATGATTTTATTCGCAGTGGTTATACAAGAGCTGTTTCTGGTATGAAAGTTACAAACGATACAAGCGTTGTTGCTAAGAAACAATCTGTAACAATTTGGTACAAAGAATAATCTTACCTTTCAATTAGTTAAATAAATAATGTAAAGGTGCTTCCCTAGGGAAGCATCTTTTATTTTAAATATATTAAAGTTATTAAATTTTTTGTCGTTATAAATATAGAAGATGCTTAAAAACAAGAAGAATTCAATAACGATAATAATTTCAAAAGATTTTCTAAAAAGAATGTAGATTACTTAATAACTATAATTATTACATTAAAATAATAAATATTATAATACATTAAGAAAGTCTAAAACATATTCTGATTTTTTCAAAATATGTTTCGTTAATGAAGAGCAAAGCATTTGTTTTGTTCTTCATTAAAATTTTTAAAATATTTTAAAAGTAAGAATAAACAGACAGAGATTACTAATATGTAGTGCTATAATTATAAAAAAAGCATTATATAACTATAACTAAAGCGAATTTTAATCTATAACAAAAATCATATTCATTTTTATATTCATAATAAATAAGTTCATAGTTCTGTTTAGATAAAAATAAGTATCAGAACTAATTAGGATAGAGAAGAGAAAGCTAAGGTTTATTACCTAATGTGTTAATAAACATATCAACAATTTACTAAAAGCTGTTTTTGTTGATATGGATTTGTAACATGTTACAACAACGAAAAAAGGTAGTAAATCTGTAGGAGAGAAATCATGGCGATTTATTTATACAATAAAGCCGTCTCATTTGCTCAGAGATATATAAGAGAACATACCGAAGCTCTTAATACCTCTTATGAGCGCTTGGCGTCTGGAAAAAGAATAAACAGCGCTAAGGATGATCCTGCAGGCTTTCAAATCTGTAACCGTCTTACATCTGAAATCAATGGCCTTGAACAAGGTAATCGCAATGCTCAAGATGGCATTTCATTAGCACAGACTGTTGAAGGTGCGTTAGAAGAAATTGACTATATGTTGCAAAAGGTTAGAACATTAGCAATACAAAGTGCTAATGGTACTAATAGTGCAGCAGATCGAGCTGCCATAAATGGAGAAGCACAACAGCTTTTTGAAGAAATAAATCGTATAGCTAACGATTCAACTTTTGCAGGTTCTAAGATTTTAGATGGTAGTAAAGGTGTTGTATCTATTCAAGTAGGGGCGTATGCAAATCAAACTATCAATTTTGATTTAAGTACTAACTTCTCTGTTGCTGAAATGGCTAAAATCATTGGTGGTGAAACTGAGACAACTTTCGCAGCAGGCTTTGATTTGACAAGTGCTGATAGTTCTCAAAAGGTACTAGAACACGTGGACAAGTTAATTGAGTTCGTTTCTGGAAAACGAGGGATGCTTGGTGGTGTAATGAATAGATTCGAATCTACTATTAGATATCAAAGCAACACTGCAGAGAATCTAATGGAATCTCGTTCACGTATCCAAGATTGTGATTATGCTGCTGAAACGGCTAATTTAATTCAACGTAATATCCAATTACAAGCAGCTACAACTATATTATCTCAAGCTAATCAACAAAAGAGTATAATCTTATCTCTTATTCAAGGTGCTTTTGGTTAATGATAATTTAGTATAAGTCTATACTTTAATTAACTAAATCCTTCTTATTTTGCTTATTAATGGGGCTTGCTAAAAATGTGGGATTGAGATGTCCTTGTGTTGTTTTTCTTGATTCATGCAACAGTTTCAAGAAGTACAGGTCTTTAGAAAAACACTGTAAATGTTCACAGAATGTTTCGTTCTTTATCACTGTTAAAAAAAATGTACTGTGTTAAAATGTTTGTAGATAGTATTTAAG
>JAXJQF010000109.1:0-14588 GCA_036311285.1 Ruminobacter sp.
ACACTTTTTTCTAAAAAAGATAAATATTTTTAAAGAGAGAGCTTTGATTTTAAAGGAGAAGAAGAATATAAATTTTTTGAAAATTTTTTAATATGATTTTAAAATTTACTAAATATTATTGTGAGAAACTCTAAAGACGGGGGTTGAAATTGGTCAGAAGCTTAATGACAATATGGTAGTTATAGTTATAAATAATATTCATAAAGCGTACGATTCATTTAAAGCGTACGATTCATTTAAAGCGTACGATTCATGGTCAAATGAATTCAAAACAGGAATGATTAGATGCCAAATTGAGAGTATGGCTAAAGGTATGTCCACTATTTTGAAACAATTGAATTTTTTATGTGATATGGTTAACCGATGGGACTTGATATTATCTAGTGAAATATCCGAAGCTTTATTTTCAAATCAGAATCAGTTGGCAGAAATAATTAGAAATTATGAATCTCAATCCATTGAGTTCAGTAATGCTTTAAAAAACATTTCTTGTTTGGATGGTTTATTATCTGAGTATTATGAATGGGATTACAAACCTATCGATTACTTACCAATATATAGGACTGAAATAAATTTTGAAAACGAAAAACGCAAAAGAAAAGAACAGGAAAATCAAAATTATAATCAAAATCATCCGCAAACTAGTTGCAATTCCTCAAGCTCAAGTTCTGCCCCGCAAAATTCATCAAATGGTGGTTGTTATATAGCTACTCTTGTTTATGGTGATTACGATCATCCGAAGGTCAAAGTTTTACGTCATTTTAGAGATAACGTTCTGTTAAAAAACAACTTTGGTAAAAAATTCGTCAAATTTTACTACAAATACTCACCAGGCTGGGTTCAGCACCTAAAGAGCAAAAAGCGTATTAATCGTTGTATAAGAAGTATTTTAAATTGTTTTGTATATATATATAGGAAAATCAAAAATGTATAAATCAAAAAACTTCCTATTATTTGGACTAATGCTATGTGGGGTTAACATATATGCAGAAGTCACCGATACCCCAACTACTGACACAATAGAAATACGTGATTCCACAGAAATAGTAAAAACAACAAACGTTAAAATTACAGCAACAAAAAAAATTGGAGTTTCAACATCTGATGTAAAAATGTCTATTGCTAACTCGTCAAGGATAGAGAAACAAAAGTCGGCGCCTGAAGAGGGAATTTCCAATGAAATATCTTCATCAAATCTAGGATCTAATGTTGATCAGGATACTTCAAGCTCTGAACCGAAATCTTTAGTAGAGCAAAATTCTAATATTGATCAGGATACTTCAAGTTCAGAACTGAAATCTTTAGTAGAACAAAATTCCAATGTTGATCAGGATACTTTAAGCTCTGAACCGAAATCTTTAGTAGAGCAAAATTCTAATATTGATCAGGATACTTCAAGTTCAGAACTGAAATCTTTAGTAGAGCAAAATTCCAATGTTGATCAGGATACTTTAAGCTCTGAACCGAAATCTTTAGTGGAGCAAAATTCTAATATTGATCAGGATACTTCAAGTTCAGAACTGAAATCTTTAGTAGAGCAAAATTCCAATGTTGATCAGGATACTTTAAGCTCTGAACCGAAATCTTTAGTAGAGCAAAATTCCAATGTTGATAAGGATACTTCAAACTCTGAACCAGTAACTTCAGTAGAGTCAAGTCCCAGTGTTGACCAAGCAGTATTCAAATCTGAATCAATATCTAGTGTAGAGTCTAATGGTGGGGCCAATTCTTCAGCGTCTAATTTAAATTACGCAATGATTGTGTTCATTATATTTTTACTGCTTGTTGAAGTTATTAATCATATTAAAACTATAAAATTATTAAAGAATAGTGATAATCTGTTGGAATTATGTAATACCTACAAAGACTCTATAAATAAATATCAAGAAATTTTTCAAAACTCTTTAATAAATCAGGAAAATGATTTGCAAAAAATTATTTCTTTGTACACCCTTGCAAAAGAAAATGAAAGTGTCCCTTCCACAGATGCGGACATAAGTGAACAACATGAAATAGTGAAAATTGTAGCGGACAGACTTTCTTTCATGAAGGTAACCATGTCTAAAATGGATCCTAATATAAAAGGCTTCAAACAATTAAATAAATCCATTATTCAGATTACAAATAATCTTCAAGCAACTGGATATGAGATTATAGATTATCTAGGTGAAGACTATAAAGAAGGAATGAAAGTTGTAGCTACATTCATTACCGATGAAAATCTTGATGTAGGAAAGAGGATTATTACTGGCGTTATTAAACCTCAAATAAACTATAAAGGTACGATGATCCAGTCGGCTCAGATTACAGTTTCACAAAACTAGCAGATAGGTATAATTATGGCAATAATAAAAATGCAGTATGGTATCGATCTTGGTACTACAAATTCAACTTTATGCAAGTTGGAAAATGGTGTTGCAGTCATTAAAAAGACAGATACTTTGAAGGATACCCTTCCTTCATGTGTGGCCTTTACAAAAAAACAAGTAGTTAAAGTAGGTGACAGTGCCTACAATGACAATCGCTCAGAAAAGGCTAGAGCTACAAAAAAATGGCAGGAAGGTCAAAGTAACGTATTTCTTGAGTTTAAAAGAACGATGGGACTTAATACTGTTTACCACTCATCAAACATGGACAAGGATTACAGTTCAGAAGATCTGTCTGCTGAAGTATTAAAAACACTCAAATCATTTGTTAACGATGAAAATATTACATCGGCCATCATAACCATACCTGCAAAATTTAAAACCGATCAGATTGCTGCTACAAAGCGAGCAGCAACCATGGCTGGCATCACACACTGTGAATTATTACAGGAACCTATTGCAGCGGCTATGGCATACGGCCTAAGTTCACAGAAAAATGATGGCTACTGGCTTGTATTTGATTTTGGTGGAGGAACATTTGACGCTGCATTGTTAAATGTTGAAGATGGGATTCTTCAAGTAAAGGATACAGAGGGAGACAACTATCTTGGTGGTAAAAATTTGGATTATGCCATCGTGGATAAAATTCTAATTCCGTACTTGGAAAACGAGTTTTCTATCTCCGACATTATTAACGATGATGTGCGAAAAAATATTTTACGTGACGCTCTTAAGTTTTATGCTGAACAGGCAAAAAATCAACTGTCGTTCAAAGAAGACTGCGATATTACTTCTCAATTGGATGAATTCGGTGAAGATGATGACGGTAATGAACTTGAATTAGATTTGATAATCAATAGAGAACAGTTACAAGAAGCTATATCTCCTATATTTCAAAAAGCCATAGACATATGTTTAAAATTACTTAGTAGAAACAGAGTATCGGGGGGAGAATTAAATTCTTTAATATTGGTTGGTGGCCCTACACATTCTCCTATTTTAAGAGAGATGTTAAAAAAACAAATTACACCTAACGTCGATACAAGTATTGATCCAATGACTGCTGTAGCGACAGGAGCGGCTTTATACGCTTCAACTGTAGAAACTGAAATATCAGTTGACAATATAAAAGAAGAACGTCTCGTTACATTGAATGTTCAATATGAATCCAATACTGTTGAAACAGAGGAATTTGTAACTATCAAACTCCTAAAAAATGAGTCTACCGGTATAGACTCTAATTCAGTACTTGTTGAATTAACAAGAGGAGATAAATCATGGTCATCAGGAAAGGTATTAATTAACGAAATTGGCGATGTTGTAGAATGCACCTTGCTTAAGGATAA
Organism: Ruminobacter sp.; assembly: GCA_036311285.1. GTDB lineage: Bacteria > Pseudomonadota > Gammaproteobacteria > Enterobacterales > Succinivibrionaceae > JAXJQF01. The sequence continues at coordinate 3,713 of JAXJQF010000109.1, forward strand.
ATCCAATTCTTTCAAAATCACAGTTTACGATGAACAAGGAACTCAGGTTAAATGTTTCCCAAGTGAAATTAACATAATTCACGGAACTAAGGTTGGTAATGCGGTTCTTCCATACAACATAGGTATTGAAGTAACTGATACCAAAAAGGGGAAGGATGTTTTTGTTCCTATCAAGGGGCTTGAAAAAAATCAATTTATCCCTGCGGTTGGTGTCAGAAACGGATTAAAGCTTTCAAAAACACTGAGAAAAGGAGTAAGTGAAGATAGACTTGTTATTCCTGTATATCAGGGAGAATATGATGCAGAAGGCACAATGGCATGTTATAACGATCACGTTTTTGATGTAATTATAACTGGAGAGGATGTTCCAGATACAGTTCCTGCAGACAGCGATTTGGACATTACAGTAAAAATTGATAGATCACAGATGATGTCTCTTGAAGTTATGTTCCCTATAATTGGCGAAACAATTGAGAAAAGAATAGAGGTGAACAGCAGAACATCAATAAATATATCAGAGCTTGAATCATTACTTGCTGAAGCGCAGAATAAATTTGATGAGCAGGAATCATCAAGTGTTAGTGATTCTGAACTTTCAGGAGCAAGATTTTTATTAAATGATGTTCACGAACGATTCGAAGCAGAAAAGAATTCAGAAGATGGGAAAATGCATCTTCTTGCAGACATACGAAGAGCTTTTCTTGAGATGGACAAAATCGATGATCGACATTCTGATGAACAGTTAGCCTCAGAAATTTCAAACATATTAGATAAAATTATTATCGCCAATGGTTTGTTAGGATCGAAGCATGGTGATGATGTAGAAAGAGCTAAAAAGATAGCCAATAGTGCTTTAGCAAGGAGAAATACCACCCACATGAAAGAAGCTGTTGATGCTTTACGAGCCATTCATGTTCAGATAACTTTAATATTCCAACTGATCAGTGCTGTTAGATCTGCTTCTGATAATTTCATTTCAACTCGTTGGAAAGATCAGAATAGAGCAAGACAATTGGTTGATGAAGCTAATTCCGTAATTAATGATAATCCTACTGCGTCTGCATTACTTCCAATTATTAGAGAACTGTTTTCTCTAATGGATGTTCCAGAAAGTGAAAAACCAAAACTTGGAATTTAGTACTAAATTTTAGATGAGGTGGGAACGATATATATTGTGTTGTTTCGTATAGTATCGTTACATATATTTAAACACCAAGCAAACACAATCTTTAAGCAGAAGTGCCGTTAATCCGTGGTTTACGGCACTTCTGCGGTTTCCTTCTTGAAACTGAAGAATGATTCGAGAAATGCAGTAAAAGTTTTGTTGATACCATAAATTTTTTAACTTGACCAAAAAAAAATAGCGGAAAAAGTTACGCTTTATTTATTAAATTGTGCGATTTTTTACATTTGTAACAGAATTAAAATTATTTGTGTAATTTCCTTGAATATAAAGTATTTAACATACAAATAAAAGTGTTTTTATGATATAATCACTCATAATTTTTTTATGTATATATGATAGAGTTTAATATTAAAAGATGAGTGATAATAATACACCTTCAACTGTTGAGCAGTCTAATATTCATCCTGTTCAAATTACAGACGAATTAAAAACATGTTTTATCAATTATGCTATGAGCGTAATTGTGGATCGTGCATTACCTAATGTATACGATGGTTTAAAACCTGTACAACGACGTTCTATTTATGGTATGTACGAGCAAAAGATATTCTACGGCACAAAGACAGTAAAATCTGCAAAGGTAGTCGGTGACGTAATGGGTAGATTTCACCCGCATGGTGACTCTGCTATTTATGAAACTATTGTTCGTATGGCACAGCCTTTTTCTTTACGTTACCCATTAGTTCATGGTAACGGTAATTTCGGTAACATCGATGGCGATGGTGCCGCGGCAATGCGTTATACAGAAATTAGTATGTCAAAGATCTGTGCCGAAATGGTTGCAGATATCGAAAAAGAAACTGTTGATACCGTATTAAACTATGACGGTTCAGAAACAATGCCGGTTGTTTTACCTAATAAGTTTCCTAACTTATTAGTTAATGGAGCAACAGGTATTGCAGTAGGTATGGCTACAAATATTCCTACACATAACTTAACAGAAACAATCAATGCTACAATTGCGACAATTCAGAATCCTGAAATTACAATTAGTGAGTTAATGCAATACATTCCTGCTCCTGACTTCCCTACAGGCGGTATCATTTATGGGCAAGAAGGTATCCGTCGCGGATATGAAACAGGTAATGGTAAGGTTATTATCAGAGCTAAGACTCACGTAGAAGGTGAAGAAGGTGAAAAGCAATCAATCGTTATTGATGAGATTCCTTATTGTGTAAGAAAGCAAAGATTAGTTGAACGTATCAATGAATGTATGCGTGAAAAGCTTGTAGAAGGTATTACATGCGTTGAAGACTATTCAGGAAAGGATCATGATGTACGTATTGTTATCGGTATTAGAAAAGATCAAGTACCTGAAATTGTTCTTAACAAACTATTTAAGTTAACTGATTTACAATCAAGCTTCCCTATGAACATGTTGGCACTTGTTGACAATCGTCCAGAAGTGCTTAATTTAAAGCAAATGCTTGAATTATTCATAAAGCATAGAAAAGAAATTGTAATTAGAAGAACAGTTCATGATTTAGCAAAGGCTAGAGACAGAGCGCATAAGTTAGAATCTTATGCAGTAGCATTAGCAAATATCGATGAAATCATTGAGTTAATTAAGACATCTGAAAACAAGACTGTTGCTCGTGAAAAGTTAATGAGCAAGGGTTGGGATTATGGAGACTTAAACTCAATAATTGAAAGAACTGAGGATGGAAAGGAATTAACAAAACCTTCATATATCAGTGATAAGTTTGGTTGTGTAGATGGTTTATATTATTTATCTGATATCCAAGCTGATGCAATTCTTGAAATGCAATTACATCGTTTAACAAATTTAGAATCTACTAAGATTTACGATGAATATAATGCATTAAAAGAAGAAATTAAAGAATACTTAAGTATCTTAGTTTCTGATGAGAAATTAAAGTCTATCATTATTTCTGAATTAGAAGTAATCAGAGAAAATTACGGTGATGCTCGTAGATCTGTAATTGAATTAAATACAAGTGAAATTTCTAAGAAGGATTTAATTGAAGCAGAAGCTGCTGTTATTACATTATCACATGAGGGGTATATCAAGTATCAACCACTTGATGAATACACAACTCAAGCTCGTGGTGGTAAAGGTAAGCGTGCAACAAAGATGAAGGATGAAGACTTTATTGATAGCATGTATGTAGTTAATACTCATGACACAGTATTATGTTTTACAAATCTAGGTCGTGTATTCTCTATGAATGTTTACGATTTACCTTTGGCTTCATCTAATTCTAAAGGTAGACCAATTGTAAACATGCTTCGCTTGAACGAAGGTGAAAAGGTTAAGGTAATTCTTCCTATTGACAACTTTGATGGTGAAAGATTCTTGTTATTTGCAACTTCAAGTGGTTTAGTGAAGAAGACTAAGTTAAATGCATATAAGAATATTAACGTTGGTGGTTTAATTGCTATTAAGTTAAAAGAAGGCGACGAAATTGTTAACGTTGCTATTACATCAGGTAAGGATAATGTTGTTTTATTCTCATCAGATGGTCGTGCTTGTATGTTTAATGAATACTATCCTGGTTTAGTTACAGATGAAGGCGTAGATATCGCTGATGAAGATGCTGTAGACGAAGTAGATGATGATGCAAATGATGAAGGCTTAACAGATGACGCAATCTTTAGTCCTTCGTACAAGGGTGGTATTCGTCCAAGTGGTCGTGCAACTTCTGGCGTAAGAGGTATTAAGTTAGCTAAGAGTCATAAGTTAGTTTCTATGATTGTAGTAGATCCTAATGTTGATAAGTTCTTAATGGTTTGTGAAAACGGCTATGGTAAGAGAACGTTAGTTGCTGACTTCCCAAGACGTAACAGAAATTGTAAGGGGGTTATTGCTATCAAGACAAGTGAAAGAAATGGTCGCTTAGTTGGTGCAATTCAAGTAGCAGATTCTGATCAAACAATCTTAATTACTAGTGCTGGTATTTTAATTAGAGTAAATATAGCTCCAATTGCATGCAGCGGTAGAAATACTCAAGGTGTAAGAATAATTAAGATGGAAGAAGGCAGTAGTTTAGTTGCTATTCAACGTGTTTTAGAAGATGACCGTGATGATGTAACTGAACAAGTAGTCGAAGCTGACACCACTAATACTGAAGGTGTTGCAGCACAGGTTACAGAAAACCAACAAGCTGATACTCCATCAGAAGGTTAATAGATAAAAGTTATACAAGGTAGGCTAAAGCTTACCTTGTATTTTGTTATATAAATAATGGTAAGAGAAAATGTCTAAGGTTTATAATTTTTCAGCTGGACCAGCTGTTTTGCCTGAATCAGTAATGTTAAAGGCTCAAAAAGAATTTGTTAATTTTAATAACCTAGGTTCAAGTGTTATTGAATTATCACATAGATCGAAGGATTATATTAAGGTAGCGGATGAAGCTACTGAGAATTTAAGATCTTTAATGAATTTACCAGATAATTATAAGATTTTATTTATGCACGGTGGTGGTCGTGGTATGTTTGCTAACGTTCCAATGAACTTAGCAAATCCAAATGGTTGTGCAGATTATATCGTAAATGGTGCTTGGTCTAAATATGCAGCTGAAGAAGGTGTTAAATATACTAAGGTTAACTCTCTTCAAATCGATTCTAAGAATGCAGATGGTAAGGTTATCATTGATACTAAGAGCTTAAATTTTAATAAAGATGCAAGTTATGTTCATAGCTGTATGAATGAAACAATTCATGGAATTGAAATTTTTGAAGATTTAGATACTGGTAATATACCTCATATCTCTGATTGTTCTTCATGTATTTTATCAAGACCTGTTGATGTTTCTAAGTATGGTATTATCTATGCTGGTGCTCAAAAGAACGTAGGTCCATCAGGTTTTTGTATTGTTATTATTCGTGAAGATTTAATCGGCCATGCGTTACCATTTACTCCTGCAATTTCTGATTTCAAAGTAACTTATGAACATGATTCTATGTTCAACACTCCAAATACATTTGCATGGTATTTATCAGGTTTAGTATTTAAGTGGTTAAAGGATGAAATCGGTGGTTTAAGTGCGATGGAAGAAATCAATAAAGCTAAGGCTAGTATGCTATATGACTTTATTGATAGTTCAGATTTCTATAGCAACAATGTAGACGTTTCATGTCGTTCAAGAATGAATGTTCCATTCTTCTTAAAGAATTCTGATTTAGATGCAGAGTTCATTGCTAAGGCAAAGGAAAATAACCTTGTTGGTCTAAAGGGACATCGTGTATTAGGTGGCATGCGTGCTAGTTTGTATAACGCTATGACTATCGAAGGTGTTAAGGCTTTAGTTGAGTTTATGGATAAGTTCGCTCAAGAACATAAAAACAACTAATTGAAAAAGTTGTAAAACTCAAAAAAATTAAAAGAGGTTTTGTTTAAAACCTCTTTTATTTTTGTGAAATTTTTATGTCTTATATTTTTATTTACTAATTACCGGTTGGTGCTTAATAAGAATACTAATCACTTCTGTTGGAGTAAGTTCGCACGGAAGTAATGAACCTTCCATTAAGGTAATGTTACATCCTTTTAAGGTTTGTAAAGTTACAATATTATCAATACCATCACAAATGATCTTAAACTTGTTAAGAGCTAAGCACTTTGAAATGTACTTACTTAACATATGACGATCGTATTCAGATATCAACATTCTCTTAGTATTTCTTCCGTTAATAGAAACAGAACTAATGTTATTATCTTCAACAAAGTCATGTCTCAAATAACCGTTATTAAATCCGCTTAAATGAATACCATAACCATTATGGTTAAGGGCAGAGATAGTGCCAAGACATCCCATAATGTCGTAGCTTAAAGTTTCTTCAGTGATTGAGAAGAAAATTCTTGAAGGCATGATATGGTATCTTACAATTTGTACATCTAGGAAACTTAATAAGTTCGGATCAAGTAATTGACTATTATGTAATGGGATATAGATATCTAAATTAGCGTCAGCTTTTTGATCAATTTCAGAAAGGTCGTTTAACGCGTTTTCTATTTTCCAATATCCATAATCAATTAATAAGCCACATCTTGCTAATTCATCAACATAGTCATCTAACTTTGATAAACGATTGTTGTTGTACCAATAGCAGTTTGCAACTAGACCAACTATTTGGTTTGATTCAATATTGCATATTGAATCGTACTTCATAGATAATTCGCCTTTGTTTTTAGCATTTCTAATATTATTTTCAAATTCATAATCGATGTCTAGGCTTTGATTCATAGATTCATTAAATAGCAGGAATGAATCATCATCAGGTGCTGATTTACTGTTTTGATAAGCAATGTTAACTTTTTTTAATAATTGATTAGTTGAAATCGTACTACTAATGATATTTAAAATACCTGCTTTAATAAATACATCTTTACCATCGTTAAATCTCTCTTTTAAGTGAGATTTTAGATTTTGAAGGAATGTGTATACATTTGTAATGTCTACGATATCTGTTGTTAAAATGCCGTATAGGTTAGGTTTTAAGCAAGCTAAATAGTTTTGACTACCAATGAAGCTAGCTAATTCTTTAGTAAATTTTTGATGAGTGTCTTCACTTAGGAATATTTCATCTGGAATGGAAGTTGACATCTGAATTAAGAAGATGTTGATATTGTTGTCAATCTTATATTCAGATTGTAAATGTCCTATTTGAATGTTTAACCACTCGATATTTGGTAAGCCTGAATTAGAATCGTAGTTACTATAAAGGCTTAATTTCTTTTTAAGTTTATAAATATGTCTTTCTTGTTCTTCGTTTGATTCAAGCGAAGAGTTTAAGAATGAGGTTAGTATAGCAATTTCGCTTGTTGCTTTGGTGTTACGAGTATTTGTAAATTTTCTAATTCTGCTAATATTGTTCTTAATAAAATAAGAGAATGATTTTATTGAGAATACAGAGTATAGAAGGGTAATAAACAATAGTATAGTTAATGACGCTGCAAGGGGTAAATGTTCCTTAATAGCTGTTGACACAATTGTTTTAAAGCCAATTTTAGGTATATAAGATATTTCCATGGCGATAAGATTGTTTCTATACTTTAATGGCAAGAAGACAGGAGTGCCATAGTTGTTTTCACTTTGGATTAGTTCTATTAGATTTTTAACGTTAGCATTCTCTGGAAGCATGTTTCGGTATTGCTCAATATCAACAATGTTTGTATTGTTAATATTAGTTGCAACGATATTGTTAAAGTATTCAGTTGATAGCTTTCTGTCTAACCACTCTTTTGAATTTGTACTGTTATTTACAGCAATAATAAAGCTTGGGACATCACGCATACCCATAAATATAGGCATAAGTGATCTTATTTTTAATGCACTAATTGCATAACCTGGTTTGTTGTTAAGAATGTAGCTGTTAAATGCAAGGATATAGCAGTCAAAGTTACAAGCGTATGTTAGGTTACTAGTAAGTTGGTTTGCAATAGAGTTGTTTGCAAAATCTGCGATTATTTTTGGAGAAAGTGACCAATCGTCAGAAGCAATAATCTTTGTATTATTTAAGTCGTTGTATTCGTGCCATTCGATGTAAGAGATGTTTTCTGGTATAAAAACTCTCTTTGTTGAAGGAGTTTGTGGGTCTTTTGTGATTTCATATAATATATCACGAATGTCTCTGTGTGCTTGCTTTTCCAAAAAGGTTAAGAACATAAAGTTTTGGTTTGCAAGCATTTTTGATTTGTTGTAATAATTGATGTGTTCACAACTAACAACTGAAATGTAAACACCGAGAATAACAATCGCTAAATATACAAAAAATCGAATCAAGACGCGTTTAGCAAATTGTAATAAAATCTTAAACATATAATAAGGTCCAAATCGTCAACAACTTAGTAAGTTTAAATTATTATTTTAATTTTTTAACAAAACCTTATTTAATTATAAATTAATTAATGTAAATAAAGTTACAAATAGATCTAAATATTCTAAAGAATTTATGATTAAAAGTACATTATGAGTGTTTTGTAGACAATGAATATTATTTAGTTGAAAGATAAGTATTATTAAAGAAAAATTTTTTAAAAGTAGAAGTATTGTTATAAATGAGGAGGGGGAACCTTCCTAAATAAAAAGACCTCGTTATGATCATTTGATAGATAACGGGGGTCATTTTATTTTAGAGTTTTAAAGTAAAGGAAGTAAATTTACTTATTTAATTATATTTCCCAAAGCTCTTTGTCATTGTTCTTTTTAGCTGATTCAACTTCGTCACCAAGAATCATCGGTTTTTGATATGCGTAGCCTTGGATACCGTCAACTAATAATTTTTCTAACATACGAGCTTGTGTATGAGTTTCTACACCTTCAGCAATGATACCACAACCTACTCTGTGAGCACTGTTGTTAATCATGTTATAGAATGTCTGAGTTGCAGAGTTCATATTACGTTCATTTAATTGGCAAATATTTGGGTCAAGCTTAATATAGTTTGCCTTTAAGTATTGGAATAATTGGAATGACTTAACACCAGTACCAAAATGGCTGATACTTGTTAATGCTTTACATCTCTTTAACATTGAGAATAATCTTTCTGCAGCATTTGTGTTGCATTCTAATAAATCTTCATCAATTTCAAATACTAGATTTGGAGCAATATCTTCGTTTTTAATTAACGTTCTTTCCAAGAATAGTAGGAAACTTTCACTTGTTAACGCGATTGAAGATAGGTTTATACCAAATCTTTGTTCAGGTTGCTTAACCTTGATTTGTCTGTACTTAGCAATAATTGTTTCAATTATGATACTTTCTAACTTAGGTAACTTATCGTGTCTTAAAGCTGCTGCTAATACTGTTTCTGTTGATAAATGTTCACCTTCAGGAGATTTGAAGTGAGCAAATATTTCAGTATAAGGTTTTAATTGTAAGTTACTGATACGAATTGGTTGATAATACAATGTGATTGCATGATGATTGATGATGTAATCAATTGTCTTCTTCCATTGTAATTCACCAGAAAGATAATCTTGAACTTCATCTAACTCAATTACATATCCATTAGTAACACCTGTTTGTGCCTTAGCTAACGCTAAATCGGTTCTAGCCATGATTGATTCAATCTTTTCAGCAGAGTTGAATAAGGTGTAACCAGAGAAACAAACTGTGTCTAAGTCGTGACTCTTCTTATATTGGTCGATTTGAAGTTTTAATTCTTCATTAAGTTTAATGATTAGCTCAGGCTTTGCATCATAAATTAATAAAGCGAAATCACTACCAGAAATTCTGTACGCAGTCGCGTTTTGGAATCTACTAATTGCAGAACCTATCATGTTTGCAACGTCAACGATATATTGGTCACCTACGATATAACCACGATCAGTATTGATTTGTCTGATTTCAGAAGCTCTGATAATACCAATTGCACTCTTAACAGTAGCCGATTTCTTAATCATTGTTTGGAAGTTTTGCTTAAACGTATATCTGTTATATAAGTTTGTTAAGCTATCAATTGAAGCGTCTGCCTTTAATCTTTCGATTAACTTGTTAGCTTCTTCCATATTCTTTTGGGTTTCAGCTTCATTCTTTGATAGTTCTCTACTTAAGTCTTCAAATGGAATATCTGTATATCTTTTATGTAGGATGTCATTTTTTAATCTTGTAAATGCTGCTTTAAATGCTCGATCACCTAAAGTAGAAGTGATGATAGCTGTTAAGATTATTAAAATTAGAGATATTGCTGCACTGATAACAAAGTTTACAAATACATTTTGACTTTCGATAGAGTACTCAATTTTCTTGCCATTAACTTTGATTGTCTTTTCTAATGGGAATAAAGTTTTGCTAAGTGAGTTTCCTGCAATACTAAAATCGTAGATAGTTGCATTATCTTCAATGATAACCAGCTTTTCTAGATTAAGTACTTCAGTAGCCTTATTCCCTAATTCATCATTAAAATTATCCCATTGGTATGATTTTAATGTGTTTTGAACAATGTCATGATTATTTTGGCATTGTTGATATGTAGAATAATATATAAACATTAAGTCTAAAATAGAAAAAATAACGGCTAGCATTATTCCTTTCTTAATGGCTGAAATTTTGTGCATGTTAGTGCAACTCCCGTAGAAAATGTAATATTTTTCAAATATTTTGTTATAAGATACTGAATTTTTCAATATTATAGATATTTTATATTGTGTACTTATGTTTCAGCATGTAATCAATTTTGGCTGTCATTATATATACATTATAAAATTTTGTCTATGTATTGATAGAATTTGCAACTTTAAAAAAACAGACAGTATCTCTTCATTATTTATACATTTTATAATAATTTTTAAGCAAAATGCTATAAAAATCTGAAAAAACTGTATAAAAATGTATCATTTTTTTGTCATCATAGATGACATATAAAAGTATTAAATTTTATTTTTTTAACAGTTTTAAACTATAAAAATGCTATTTATAGATATTTTTAGCATTTTATAGTTTTTCTAACTGCTCAAATAGACAAAATAATTTTGAGTTAGTTCAAAGTTTTTCTTAATTTTTTTAATTTTTTTATTTTATTATTTTGATTTTGTATAAAAGTTAAGATGCTATCAGTATGAAAATGTGAAAAAGATCTAGTTTAGTAGGGGGTTTATATAAAAGATAGATTCAAATATTTTCCTATCCTATTAATTTTACTCATAAAAGTTCATAAAATAATCTGGGCTCGGAAACCCACTACTCTTGAGTGGTGGGATGAGAGCCGTCTTCCTTTCTCAACCTTGCG
>JAXJQF010000110.1:0-4806 GCA_036311285.1 Ruminobacter sp.
ACTTCTTTAAGATGTTGTAAACATTGTCAGGAAGTGTAGTACCAAAACCTAAGATCTTTAACTTTTCAACGACTACGCAAGTTATTAAACCACATGCTAATACAGGTAAAGATACCGGTGCTACTCTTACTGCAAATTCAACAAAGTCCCAACCAGCTTTTTCACCGATAATTAAGTTTTGAGGTTCACCAACTAATGTACAAATACCTCCTAATGCTGTACCAACAGCAGCATGCATTAGAATAGAACGTAAGAATGTTCTAAATTGATCTAAATCTTCACGTTGTTCTTCAGAGATGTTAGAGTTGTCATTTAATGGAGTTTTTTCTGATGTAATTGTGTTATGGTAAACTTGGTAAAAACCAGTACATACTGTAATAATAACTGCTAATACTGTTAAAGCATCAAGGAATGCTGATAAGAAAGCAGCCATAGAACAGAATATTAAAGAGATCGCTGTTTTAGATCTAACTTTAATCAATAACTGTGTAAATGAGAATCTTAATAAATGTCTGATAAAATGAATACCAGCAACCATGAACATTAAAAGTAATACTACTTCTAGGTTTGATTCAATTTCATGTAAAACATGATCTACTGTTGTCATTTTGCACACAATAGCTTCAATAGCTAATAAACCACCTGGTAACAGAGGGTAGCATTTTAATGCCATTGCTAAAGTGAAAATAAATTCCGCAATTAAGAACCAACCACCAACAAAAGGGTCGATCATAAATAAGAATGGATTAATTATTAAAAACAGCAATATATTGAGTTTATACCAGTTAGGTGTATCGCCTAAGAAGTTCTTATATAAAGCTGCTAGAGGAGACATTGTACTCGTAGTCATGCTTTTAACCTATAAAATAAAAAAAATAGAAAGAAAACTTTCTTATTATACCAAAGTATTGTTAATAATATAGATGTTTTTTTCATTTTTTGAAAAAATTTTATCATTTTAAAATCTTTGGTTAATTAAGTAATTTTTTTGCAAATTTATAGACAATGTTGGTTTTTAAAAGTTCAAGTTTGTTCTTGTTTTAAATTATTTGTACTTTTTGAAAACTGTTAGATGTATTAAAAATTATAATATTATTAGGTTTTTATAGCGTTAAAAGTATTAAAAAATAAGCTTTTATTGATATTATGGTATATTCTTTAAACATATGAATGTATTATTTGTATACTTATACAGTAAAAATGTAGACATATATAAATTGCTGTATTATACTTTTGGTATTGTTGACATAAAAAGTCTTTTTTATCAAAGGTTTGATAAAAATTTTTTATGTTTTAAAATTTATTTTGTAAATTTTTTACATACTGATTTAGATGCAGTGTGTAGGTATATAGTTATTTAAATTAAACTTAAAGGAATTTTGTAGTTATGATGGGTAGAACTCATGTTGTGGTTGGAATGGCTACAGGTGTTATAGCTATGAATCCTTTTACCATAAAAGACTTGTGCTTTGGTTTGGGGGTGTCAGCAATTGGTTCTGTGTTGCCTGATATAGATTGTGGTACTTCTAAATCACATGTAGGGTTGATAAAAATTTTAGCAATCCAACTTTTTGTTGTTATGGCAGTTGTTTTTTTGGATAATTTTTTTCAATTAGGAATTTACAATAGTTTAATCAAAAATCGTAATACAACAATGATGCTTTGTGTTATATTTTTCTTTTTGTTTTTATGTTTAATAGGCATGATTACAAGACATAGAACTTTTACACATTCTATTGTTGGGTTTGCATTGTTTTCAGGTAGCTTATATATCTTAGCACCAAATTATATTAACTACTTTATGCTAAGCTTTGCTTCTCATATTATTTTAGATCTTTTGAATGAACAAAAAATAGAACTGTTTTATCCAAAGAAGATCTTTAGATTATCATTTAATATGTTCCCTTCAGATGGCAAGGTAAACTGGTTAATGTTTGTTATTGGTTTTGCTTTCTTGATTTGGGGAGTTGCTCATAGCGTTGCTCATATATGTGGAATGCCAGATATGAACAAAATAAACCAGAGTCCTGTAACTATTGATTGTAGAGATGTTCGTTTTTAAAACTTTAAGTTTATATAAAATAAAGATGCTGAATAATGTAAAGAATCTGAAATAGAACTTAATATTAAAATTTAGAACGATTTGATTAGAATTGTAATTTTCTAATGAAATAAAGAACTTATTCAAGAATTTAGGTCATGGCGGGGAGGATGGGATTTGAACCCACGATACGATTGCTCGTATACACGCTTTCCAGGCGTGCTCCTTCAACCACTCGGACACCTCACCGTAAAAATCAATGCTATTTTATACAAATTCTATATTAATGCAACGACTTTTTTATCTAAAATGTTGCATTAAAGGAGAAGATAATGCAACCGACTAACCACTGAAAGGAAAACTATTTTTATACATTAAAGTCGGTTAAGAAAATAGTCATAAACATAATATAGTACTTGTATATAAGAGACTAAATGTTTTTATTGATTATTTTTCTGCAGAATCTGTAGAAGGAGCGCTTTCTGATGGTTGATTATTTTCTAATAATAGATTACCACCGTCTGTTGGATTTTCATCTGACAGAGTTGTTTTGAAAGCGACGTGCTTGTCCTCTAAAATACAATCTTTATAGTTAGAACGAATACAAGTCATGGCTCTATCAAATAGCACAATACGACTTTCTTTAGTTAGAGTTCCAACAGTTTTGTTGAAGAACTCTTGTGTTTGCATATCGAAGTCTTCGCTACTTTTGATATTTGCAATTGTAATCCAAAGTAATGAAGAGTTTATGTCTTTATTTGTTCCGTATCCAGATTTGTAGAAGAATGATAAGTATATAGCTCCATCCACATCACCACTTTCTGCAGATTTTTTAGCCCAATAAAAAGCTTGAGTAGGGTTTTCGTCAACACCTATTCCAGCATAGTAAGCGGAGCTTAACGCAAAGAATGCGGGAGCAAAATTTAATTCAGCTGATTTTTTAAAATATTTGAAACTCTTTTGAGTGTCAGGTTGATAGTTCTCTACAACCTTTACATTGTTTAACACTCCCATGAAGTAATTTGCTTGACCTTGTGTTTCACCTACGTTCTCTGCTTCATTCTGACATACATTAAAAACCTTGTCCCACGCTCCTTGGGAAACATATTCTGCACAAGTAGTTGCTGACACTATAGTTGGAGTAAGGCAAATAATTATTAAAGATACAATGCGGTTAATTATTTTCATATAAAATCTCAAATTGTTATATTTATTCTTAATAAGCATAAAAGCTCTTAATTATAAGCATAACTTTAAATGCTTTTAAATGATTAAATATCTTATTTTTAAATGTTTAAAGTATTACCTATGTAGAAGTTTTATGTTTCTTTATGTCTATTGTTTTTAAATTGTGATCTTAAGAATAGAAAAAATTAAAAGGATAAATTTTTGGTTGAGTTTTGAGTCATTTATATTTTTCTGTTTTGGTTGCTATATTATAGGAGATTAAATAATAACCAATCTTTTATATCTAATGTATTTAAACAAAAAAAATGCTTTTTAAAACAAATGTTAGCTATTGCTAACTTTTTGTTATAGTGATAGTATATGCAAAATGTTGTAGTATGCTAACAATAAAAAACTAGGGTCATTTAAATGAAATTACGTGAATTAAATATTGGTGAATTGGGTAAGATTATTAGAGTTTTACCTGATAGCGTTCATAACCGAAGATTATGTGAAATGGGGTTTTTACCAGGTACTTTGTTCAAAATCGCCCATATAGCACCTTTAGGTTATCCAATAACAATAGAGATTAGGGGATACAAGGTTGTATTGAGTAAATTAGACGCTTTATCAATAGAGATAGAAAGGGTTGTTTGAGATAGCTAACAAGCTGAAGTTCAAAAGAGCCCCCTTGCATTTTATTCTAATTAAAGGTTAATAAAATTAAAACTACATAAGATGTATATAAAAATATATACATACAATAATAGGTAAAAAGATGAAAAACAATACATACGGCTTGAATAAAACTGTTGAAACTGTTCATGTTAAATCAGAAACAAAGAATGCTGATTCAATGCATATTATGCTAGTTGGAAATCCTAACTGTGGTAAGAGTACTTTATTTAATAGACTTTGTAATGTAAGGGTTCGTACAGGTAATTATCCTGGTGTTACTGTGTCAAGGCACGTTGGTAACTATGCTCAAGGTATTCAAATTATTGATATTCCAGGTATTTATTCATTAAGCAGTGCTACAGAAGAAGAAAAAATAGCAGTAGCTGAATTATTAGATAACGATGCAGAATTAATAATAAATGTAATTGATTCTACTTTATTAGAAAGAAGTTTATATCTATCACTTGAATTAAAGATGCTTGGTGTTCCAATGATTGTTTTATTAAATATGTGGGACGAAGCGAAGAAAGATAACATTTCTATTGAGGTTGAGAAATTAAGTGGTATTTTAGGTTGTAAGGTTATTCCTATTAGTGCAACAACAGGTTTAGGAGTTGCAGAATTAGAAAAAGAAATCAAAGACCATCAATGGGATATCGAGAAATCTTTATATTTAGGGAATAATTTTGTTAAAGACGTTGTTGAAGAAGTTTCATTAAGTGTTCCTGAATTATACAAGTCTAAAGCCATTTTCTTTGCTAAGAGTGGTATTCAAGGTGATGACATTCCTAATCAAATAGCCAAGGAGCAAGCATTTGTTGATTCTGTAAAAAAAGCTCAAGATAAGCTTCTAAGTAAATACACAACAGTTCATGAAGCTATAGCGACTGATAGATATAGTTTTATAGCTGAGATTTTAG